>CAVGNL010000062.1:0-6905 GCA_963630455.1 Prevotella sp. CAG:755 | reverse complement strand
ATTTCACCGATTTCACTCCTGTTTTCTTGAACAAAAAAGGTGAGCAGGTAAATAAATTCTCATCTGGAGAAAAATATTATCTTTCTTTTGAGAAACCTCTCCCTTCCATTGCGACGGATTATATCGACTTCTTAGCAATCACTAAGACAACATCAAAAGAGATTGCAACGATTTCAGAAAGCGGAACGGAAGTGACTTTCAATAAGAGCGGTGAAGTTACTTTGACGATCTATTCGGATAAAAACAAAGTAAAGAAAGAAGTCGTGATTAACGTCGATGAAGTCCTTCCAACCTCTCTCACAATCAAAGCCAATTCTAATGAGATTGGCGATTCTCTTGATATGGAGGTAGGGGAAGAAGTGGTTTTCTCTTGCTCTCTCGAACCTCTTTCATCAACCTCAAAAGTCACGTCTTCAATCTCCTCTGGCACGGGAGAGCTTACGCAAAATTCCGATAATACTTATACTTTCAAGTCCACAACAGCAGGGGACGTCACTCTTTCTTTTACGGCTGGCGAAATCAAAAAAGAAGTATTGATCCATGTAAAAGAAGCAACTTCAAAGGAATCCCTAATAGATAAGATGCTTAAGAAAACTTATACTTGCGAAGAAATAGATGAAGAACATTCTTTAAAGATAAAAAGTGCTTCGGAAGCCCAATTTGAAATAGACGACGGAATGTTTAAATACATCGTTTCTTTGAATATCGAAATAAACGAAGAGAAGAAAACCATCCGTTTCACTTCCTTTGATGTGACGAATGAGGAATATGATACTTATATCGCTTCTTATCTTCCTGTCATAAAACAGAATATTGACTATAAAATCAATGATGAGAATTCATTTTCCGTAAAGCTCATCTGCGATTTAGGGAATGGAAAAGAAGAAAACTACAGCAATTCGGAAGATTACGTTTTCGTTGCGAAATAAAAAAAGGAAAAATCAAACATGAAAAAACGTTTTTTAGCTCTCACTCTCCTTTCTCTTGCTACTCTCTCTTCTTGTGGAAATGAAAATGGAAGTTCAAAAGAAAACTTCCTTTCTGATAACGAATATGCCGCCTCTTTGCTTGCTAAGATAAGCAAAGATGAAATCGCATCTTTCGATTTCGTCGACCGTTCTTATGATTTTGACTCGTATTACAACGCTAAATACTTCATTACTGGTGACATAAAAAAAGCCTATGTTAATTATCGAGCAACCCATTCTTTTATCTTACATAAGGATTTGATTGAAGATGAAGTGGAAGTTGAGGCTTTGCTAGGCGTAGAAAATCCGACTTCAAATACTTCTCCAATTCCCGCTAAAGGTCAAATTTACACGGATTCTAATAACTATCTTTATGATTATTTGATTTCTGAGAACGACCCATCCCAATCATATGTCAATTGCTATGAGATGGATTATTTCACAAATTTCAAAACGTATTTTGACTATCTCGATATCATCGAATCCTCTTATAATGCCTTTCTTTCTCCGGAGACATATTTCTCTATGGATGATGGATATGAATCTTATTCTTTCGATTCTTCTTCCGAAAATGGCTTAACAACTTTCCTTCTTGAAGGAAAATATCCAGGAGATGACACATATGCTCCCTATATAATTGACTTTGAAGTTCAATATAACGATAACAAAGGAACTTTCGAAAACATAACTTATAAGGAGAGAAGCCTTTTAAATACCTTATCAGCCGATTTTGAAAGTGAAACATCATCCTTGAGAATTTGGACCATTTCGAATATACAAATCTCCGAAAGGAACGAATATAACGGGACAAGATACACATTCGATGACATAGAAAACAAGGATCAAATTCATAATGCCCCAATCGAAAAGATCGATTTAAGCGAAGTCTCGGATGGAACGTTAGATGATGAGACGACGTTAAACATCTTCAAAAACATCATTGCCTATTCAAACGATGTCACGCAGATGAATTATTCGATGTATTATCACGACGCTTTCGATATTGCCGACACATCTAGCGATATAGGCGATGCCATATTTTCTGGAAAGGTAATCAGCTATTCTAACTATATAACTGACAATGTTGGAACGATCCAAAAAGTTGATTCGAACGGCCTTCCTTTAAAAGAAGAAGCCGCAAAATATCGTATCTTCACTGAGGTTATAGACACAAAAGAAGCCAAAGGAATCCTTCGCATAGGAAGTTTTGATAAATATATGACCCCTTGTCTCGCTTTTCTTTCAAAATCAAGCTTTCAATCAATCAGAAACTATCTTGATGCAAACCCCTTATATTGGCCAGAGATCAGCGATATTTATTCGGCGTTTGAAAAATATGGTCTAGGCGATAGTTATCTTTCTTCGACGAGTACCATCAAAATAAGCGTCAAAGGAGAGAAAAAAGGTGATGATATCACCATTTCCTCCCAAATTCATACCACAGCCTCTTTGACAGAATATATTGACCGTTTTTCCTTTGAGATTAATGATAACGAGCTTACTTCTATGAAGTTTGAAACAAGTGGGAAAAACTATACGGATACGTACGAAGCAAAATTCCTTCACGGAAACAAAAAAGAATTTAATGGAGAAAGAATCGATTCAGAGGATATAACCACTCAGATAAGCATGGATGATTTCAATATCATCTAAATAAAAAAGAAAAGGTAACAACGAATAATATTGTTACCTAATACGTGGTTAATATTTATTTTTTATTCTTCTTTAAAACCTTTGTTTCCGTCTGAAAAGGACATATTTTGTTCTAAATTGTTGTATTTAGTGTTATATGTGGCAGCGCTTGGGAAACCAACTTTTCCTATGGCCTTGGTATCAACATAGGTTCTTGTGTGTTTGAAATACGAGCCTAGAGGCTTGTCGGTTAGTTTGCTTCGGGAGGTTGCCTCGTGTTTTTCTTCGCATAAATCGGTTACTTCATGAAGCAATGAGGCCCCTCTTGTTAGAGACGTTGTGACTTTATAAACATCTCCATTCTTAAGATTGTCTCTAATTGCCATTAACGTTCCTAAAGCCAAAACGAAACCTGGGATATAATCTAGAGGAACCCCATTGAGATTAAGAGGATTTTCCTTGCTTCCATTACGTATGGATAAGCCTGTGATATCTTCAGCCAAAGGAGCCCAACCCGGCCTTTCTTTCCAAACGCTATCGGAGAAACACATCAAATTTGCGTAAATGACATGAGGGTTGATTTTTCTTATTTCTTCCTCAGAAAGGCCAAATTTATCGAAACATCCATTCTGATAAGAATATGTGATTACGTTAGCTTCTTTGATCAATTCTTTGATTCTTTCAAGGTCTTCTTTTTTGTTTAAATCAAGCTGAATGGAATCTTTCCCAGCCCAACCATCCAATTCAAGCATGGCTTGCTCTTGCTCTTTAAAGGAACCTCTACGCACCAAAAGAACGTCAGCTCCATATTCGGCAAGAATTCTTGAGCATGCCGGACCAGCGATGATATGTGTCAAATCAAGGACTTTGATTCCCGTTAGAGGCCCTCTTTTCAAAGAAGAGCTCAGTTCCATTTTTCCTTTTCCTTTTTCTTCGAAACGGATAAGTGGCATTTCTTTGACGGCCTTACCAACATCGCTGCTCTCCCATTCTTCTTTTGAACGTAGCATACAAGCGCAAGCCCCGCATCTGAAAGAGAGTTCTTCAAGCTCCTTCGCATCCCATTTTCGAACCTCTTTCGCTAGATATTTACGATCTTTCGCCGTTGTTAGAAGGGTGAATTTATCATATGGCTTCTTAAGATTCATCGCCTCAACCAATTTCTTTTGCTGCGATTGATAATATGTATGGAAAGAAATGTATCTCCCATCCTTTGTTTTGTATTTGTAAAAAGAACCGTTTATGGCGTTATCAACTCTTATGGCAGAGGCTAAACGCGATTTTTTGAACTCTTTGTCATAATAATTGGCCATATAAAGCCTGATTGCTTGCAAGCCAGCATAAGAAATATCGCAATAAATTTCCTCGCCCTTCAAATTATCACCTCTTAATTCCCCGATTTCGCTCGCAAGGTTGCTACAAAGGGATAAGATTGAAGCGATAACGCTGCTTTGAATGACTTTCTCATCTTCGAACAATTTGTTGACGGCCTTCTTCCTTAGCTTTGCCAAAACAAAGGCGATAACGTTAGGAAAAGGATTTTCTTTGAGGTAGTTTTGCTTAAATTCTTTTTCCGCCTCTTCTGAATAGATGAAAGTTACGGGCAAAGTCGGGTTTATTTCTAATTTATCAGCTAGATAATCATAAATAATCTGGGCTTCCTTAGCCTTTTTCTCCAATATTTCTTTTGTGCTCATGGCTGCTCCTTATGTTTAAAAAGTTGCCTAGATTGTAACATATAGTCCAAAGGAAGATATAAAAAAGAGGCCTAGGCCTCCTGATGATTAAATAGAAATCAGTCGAATGTGCCCATTATGCGGTCACCAGCATCGCCAAAGGCGGTGACGATATAACCATGTTCGTTTAGTGGGGCGTCTTCATATTTAGCGAGATAAATTTTGACATCTGGGTGTTCTTTTTGAACCTTCATGACGCCTTCTTTCGCGCCAATCAGACAAAGAAGCCTTATGTCTTTGCAACCCGCCTCTTTGATGTAATTTATAGCAGCTGCTGCGCTTCCGCCTGTGGCTAAGGCTGGATCAACGACTAGCACTGGCCCATCTGCGACCTCTTTAGGGAGTTTGAAATAATACGTTTGCGGCAATAAGGTTTCCTCATCTCTATATAAGCCAATATGTCCAACCCTAGCCTTAGGGTAGAGGTTCCTTATTCCGTCGACCATGCCTAAGCCCGCTCGAAGAATAGGGACAATCGTGAAATTCTGATCTAATACAGGGGAAAGAAAACTAGAAATAGGGGCGTCAATCATGATGTCTTTTGTCTTTAAATCCTTAAGGACCTCATATCCCATGATTGTGGCGATTTCTTCGACGATTTCATGAAAATCTTTCGAGGAAGTCTTCTTTTCGCAAAGAAGAGTGATCTTATGCTTAATGAGCGGATGATCGAAGACGAACAAATTATCTGTTGGGTTTAGCATTCTGCTTCCAACCTCCTTTTTCTAGTTTTTTATTGTAACACGCATGGAAAAAATCAAGCAAAAAGTTTCCTACTCAATTAAATTTATTGTCGATGTTCATCTATTTAGCCCCGAAATTTCCCAAAACAAAACGTTGTAAAAACTATTATCTTTGGCAAATATCTTCTTGCTTTCGAACACTTTGAAGGAATAGAATACCTTCGACATAGGTCTTTAAGGTTGATACGAGAGATCAACAAGACGGTGAATAATTGTTTTTGGACTAGATTATCCATAGCCTTGTTGTACGTGCAACAAGGCTATTTTGTTAAGGAGGATAAATGAAGTTCAAAGCAGAAATATTGACAGAGATTGAGATTGAAAGATCGTTGAAGAGGCTTTCGCATGAAATCATTGAGAATTGCGATTTGGAAAATACGGTGCTTGTCGGAATAAAAACCAGAGGAGTTCCTTTAGCGAAGATTATTGCCGCAAACATCAAAAATTTCGCGAATGTGGATCTTCCTCTAGGAGAGATGGATATCACCCTCTATCGTGACGATCTTACTGAGATTAATAATGCGCCTAGACTAAACGAAACAAACTTAGAATTCCCTATCCAAGGCAAGGACATCATTCTTGTTGACGATGTAATCTACACAGGAAGGACGGCAAGAGCTGCAATCGAAGGCATCTTTTCTAAAGGAAGACCAAATCGCATAATGCTTGCCGTTTTGATTGATAGAGGGCATAGAGAGCTACCCATTAGAGGAGACTTCGTTGGCAAAAATGTTCCAACTTCAAAAAAAGAGGTCATTGCCGTTCATTTAAAAGAAGTGGACAAGATAAGCAATGTCGAACTTTGGGATAGGGAATAAAGAAAAAGGAGAAAAGTTATGAAATTGACGTACAATGTCGCTGACAAACCACCATTTGGAAAGACGCTGATATTCGCCTTCCAACAAATGATTGCCATCATGGCAGCCACTTTGCTTGTTCCAATGATCATGAGCGGGTATACCACAAGTAGCGGAGAAACGCTTTTATTCGATTGCGCAGCCGCTCTTTGCGGCGCTGGATTCGGCACGCTCGTTTATATCCTCTTCACTAAGGGGAGAAGCCCTGTATTTCTTGGCTCTTCATTCACTTTCTTAGGCGCTTATGCCGCAACAATCGGCGCTGGATATGGCTATTGGGGCGTAATTATTGGCATTGCCATGGCCGGGCTAGTTTACGTAATCATGGCCATCATCATCAAATTCGTTGGCTCTGGATGGGTCAATAAGCTTCTTCCTCCAGTAATCATCGGTCCAGTCGTAGCCTTAATTGGCCTTTCTTTATCGGGAACCGCGACTTCTTGGGCGATGAATAATGGCGGAAATGAATATAATCTCCTTTCGATTCTTTGCGCGCTCGTAACTTTCTTCATCATTGTCATAGCCTCCGTTAGAGGAAACAAAACAATCAAATTAATTCCTTTCATCATCGGCATCGGCGCTGGATATTTGTTAGCCCTTATTTTCACGCTTATCGGCACGGCTGCTAACGTCGACTACATGAAAATCTTGAGCTTTGAATCTTTCAAAAGCTTAGCGCCATTTAGATTTCAAAGCATCTTAGACTATCCTAAATTCACTTTCCTTAACGCCATTCAAAACCCAGATGCTTCGCATATCGATGGCGCCGCAATCGCCGCTATTGCCATCACCTTCGTACCGATTGCCGTGGTCGAACTCGCTCAGCATATCGCCGACCATAAAAATCTTTCTTCCATCATCGAAAAAGATCTCATCACAGATCCAGGATTAGACAAGACTTTGCTTGGAGATGGCGTGGGCTCTATGGTTGGAGGATTCTTTGGAGGAGCCGCAAACACCACATATGGC
>CAVGNL010000061.1:0-5869 GCA_963630455.1 Prevotella sp. CAG:755 | reverse complement strand
ATTGTGTTATTCTCAAGATTCGTTTCTAGTTGCTTCAACTTTATGCGAACTAATGAACCGGTCATTATCACGGGGATATCCGGGAAATCTTGGTTAAAATACTTTGCTGCAGTAAGAATTTGGAGCGCTTCTTGGATTTCATCAAAGAACAATAATGTGTTGGAATCTATCTCTGTTTCAAATCTGACACTTAAATAATCGATTATCATTTTTGCGCTTGGGTGGTTTTTAACGAGTTTTCTTGTTTGCTGATCTTCACGGAAGTCGACATAAATCATCTTTTTGAAATTTTGAGGGCCAAAAATGTTTTTGACCACGAAAGTTTTTCCGACTTGTCTGGCTCCTATTATTAATAACGGCTTTCTATATTTATCGTCTTTCCAAGTGAGTAATCTATCTTCAATCGTTCTTTTGATCATAATAGCAAAAACTCTCCTTTATTAAATTATGTGTTACTGTTGCACATTTTTCAATTGAATTATGTGTTACTGTTGCACATTTTTCAATTTGGATTGATTTTTTGAATATAAGAAAAGGATGCCAGATGGCATCCATAAGTATTGTTTTTATGCGGCAGCTTTTTCTTTTGGCGCTTTCATAAGATCGAGGATGAATTGCACTTCGATTGGAACATCTAATCTCGGGAAGAGTTGTTCTCCTTTGTTGACTTTCACTCCCGAAAGAGAACCAAGTTTAGTTGCAGTTTCGTAGTTTCTCATATTCTCTGGCACACCCAATTGATCAAAGAGCTTCTCACTCTTAGTAACTAGGATTGGAGACATTAACATGCCCGCTAAGAAGATGGCGTTTGCTAAATGAGACATACATGAAGCAAGTTCCTCTTTCTTTGTTGGATCTTTTGCTAAGGCCCAAGGCGCACTTTCCTCGATATACTTATTCGCGGCCGATACCAAATCCATGACAGACGTATATGCTTCGGTTACCTTCAGATCATCAGAGAGAATCTCATATGATTTTATCGTTTTCTCCGCTACTTCTTTTAAGTCTTCATCTAAAGCGTTTAATTCACCTTTGTATTCAGGAATGATTCCATCAAAATATTTGATAATCATAGAAACCGTGCGATTAAGAAGATTTCCAAAACTATTTGCTAAATCAATATTCAAACGATCAACGAACTGTTCAGGGGTAAATTGTCCATCTTGTCCAAAAATAATTTCTCTTGCAAGGTAATACCTAACGGCATCAACACCATATCTTTCTACGAGCGGAGGAACGGGGATAACGTTGCCTTTAGATTTAGACATTTTCCCATCCTTCATCATCATAAGACCGTGGACAAAGACTCTTGATGGTTGACGGAGGTTAAGCGCCTTAAGGAACATTGGCCAATAAATCGTATGGAAACGAGTGATATCCGCTCCGATAAGATGAACGATTTCAGTATTCTCATCCATCCAATAATTTTGGAATTTAGAATCATCTTCTTGAAGATATCCTAACGCAGTAATGTAATTTGTTAAGGCGTCCAACCAAACATATATAACGTGTCCTGGGGCCTCATTTACTGGAATTCCCCAATCGAAGGTCGTTCTTGTGACGCATAAATCCATCAATCCTGGTTTGATGAAATTGTTAACCATTTCCGCTTTTCTTCCAACAGGCGTAATGAATTTAGGATTTGAATCGTAGAGGTTGGTTACATCGTCAACATATTTGCCACATCTAAAGAAATAAGCTGGTTCTTCTTTTTGTTCTACTGGACGATGGCATTCTGGGCAAAGCCTTTCCTCGCCAACTTGCGTTTCCGTCCAGAATGTTTCTTCGTGCACACAGTACCAACCCTTGTAAGAGGAAAGATAAACATCATCATTTTCCACAAACTTAGAAAATATCTTTTTTACCGTTTCGACATGACGTGGCTCGGTGGTTCTAATGAAATCATCATTGGAAATATGCATCGTTTTCCATAATGAAGTGAACTTGGTTGCGATTTTATCAACGAATTCTTGTGGGGAAACGCCTGCGGCGGCTGCGTTTTCTTGTATTTTTTCACCATGCTCATCTAATCCAGTGAGGAAATAGGTATCAAAACCTCTCATTCTTTTGCCTCTGGCTATGATATCTGCCATCGTTGTGCAATAGGCGTGCCCTAGATGGGGCGAGGCGCTTGGATAATATATTGGTGTTGTTATATAGAATTTTTTGCTCATGGCTAATGAAACCCTCCTTGCAAAAGATTAAAGCTTAAACATCTTAACATAAAAAACGATAGAGCTTTGGGTTCTATCGTTATTTTTCTCCTTTTCCTATTCTTCGTGATGATGGGTGCTAGAAGGACCGGTGCTGATGGTTGAAGTATCGCGATAGTCACCAAGCATTTTTGACCTTGTAGGGTGACGGAGCTTACGAATTGCTTTCGCTTCGATTTGACGAATACGTTCACGCGTAACATCAAATTCCTTTCCAACTTCTTCAAGAGTTCTAAGACGTCCGTCATCAAGCCCGTAACGCAAACGAAGAACCTTTTCTTCTCTGGCTGTCAAACATTCGCTCATCGCTTGATAGAGCCTCTCCTTAAGAAGAGATTTTGAGGCGTAATCTGATGGGGATAATTCAGAATCATCGCGGACAAAATCGCCAAGTTTCGAATCATCTTCCTCGCCGATAGGAGTATCCAATGAAACTGGTTCTAAGGCAATGCGTTGAACATCTCTGATTTGTGTAGGAGTCAATTCTCCATTCATCTTTTCCGATATCTCTTCTGGAGTTGGATCTCTTCCTAATTCCTGGACAAGGGCTCTTTGAACACGGGTCATCTTATTGATTGTTTCAACCATGTGAACAGGAATACGAATCGTTCTGGCTTGATCGGCGATTGCTCTTGTGATTGCTTGTCTAATCCACCATGTGGCGTACGTTGAGAATTTGAATCCCTTTGTATAATCAAATTTTTCAACGGCTTTAAGTAAGCCTTGGTTGCCTTCTTGAATCAAATCAAGGAAAGGCATTCCACGTCCTAAATATTTTTTGGCGATAGCAATGACAAGACGGAGGTTACGATTAACAAGGGCATCCCTTCCTTCTTTTCCTTCTTGAATCAAATCATTTAAGCGATCGATTTCCGCTTGATCGCCTTTTGCTTGGGCTTCAGGAAGTTTCTTTTTAGCTTCTTCTCCTTCTACAACGGCTTTAGCAAATTTTTGTTCTTCTTCAACGGTAAGAAGTTGGTATTGTCCGATGTCTTTAAGGTACATCTTCACAGAATCGTTGACCTTAACGTCACCAGATTGAACATTTAAGAAATCTTCATCAATGTTATCGACTTGTTCTTCATCAATATCATCATCTGAAGGAGCGTCCATTAATTCGGCTTCGGTAGGCTCGCTTACTTCGGGAGCTTCATCGCCATTAACGACGGTGATGCCTTCATCGGAGAAGAATTCCATTAACTCTTGGACATCGTTGTCTTCGAGTTCAAGATGATTTTTATCAATATATTCGTATATTTCTTGTTGGGTTATCGAACCATTTTGTTTGGCGCGCTTAAGAAATTCTTTTTTTATTGCCTCCATTCCGGCAATTTCTTCAGGGTCTTTTTCATCGAGGTCAAAAAGCTCATCATCCTCTTCTTGTTTATGAGCTTTGGCAACAGTTTTCTTTTTCTTTGTTGCTTTAGTCTCTGCTTTCTTTGGCATAGTTTACCTCCATTATTACTCCATTTTATAATACGCTCAAAACGGCAATCTAACAATTAAAAGATTTACAAAACAAGAAATATATGGCTTAAAATAAATGTTTAGCATCATTGCAATTTTAAAATTTTAATCGCAGATTTAAAAAGCTCTCCAAGCGGAGAGCGATAGTTGCAACGTTTTTTATTTCTTGTTGGCTTTTTCAAGTTTCTTATTGAACTTATCAATACGACCATCGGTAGAAACGCTTCTTTGTTTGCCAGTATAGAATGGATGGCAATTTGAGCATGTTTCAACCTTGATTTCTTCGCCCATTGTTGAGCCAGATTCAAATGTTGCACCACAGCTAATGCAAGTGACTTTGCAATGATGGTAAGTTGGATGGATTCCGTTTTTCATTTTCTAATTACTCCTTTCGCCTAGTTACTCTAACGATAACTAAGAGAGATACGCGCAATATATTACCGAAAGGTCACAAACTAATCAAGTTGATTTTTTCCTTAGCTGCCAGTAAAAAATCATTACTCTTTAGTCAGATTCACGCCATCTTGTTTAAATTCTTTTTCCTTTTCAGTTTCTTTTTTAAGCTTTCTATCCTTTTTATCGGAAAAATACATGAAAATGCCATAGGATACTTCCCCTAAGCAAATAGCCATTAAAGGAATCAAAATACAATAGAAAAATGACGGATCCTGGCAATATTTATTGCTAGGTATGGATGTTACCCCTTTTATTAGAATAAAAACAGATACGGCAAAGCCGACGCCAAATAAAACCATGAGCATTAAAGAATTAATGTATTTATTCTCTTTATCAATTAACGCGAATTGACTTACAAGCATAACCGTTAAGCAAATAACGACATACATCAATGGTCTAAAAACATTTCCTAAGAAATAGGCGTTTATATCCTCTCCGTGATTTATATACATAGAAGTCATTAAAATGACCATCTCATAGAAAAACCACGTAGCGGCGGCAACAAACAAAAGATAAGCCGCAATTTTTCTAATTATTTTAGCTGCTTCCATAACTTATATAGCTATTTCTTCTCCTGGGTGAATAGTTAATTTTTTAAGCGTATTTATCATTTTGACAACGTCCTCATCAAAATCAACGCCGACATGAGTATGCATAGGTATCGCAAATCGTGGATTTATGGCCTCGATCGCTTTATCAAATTCATCAACAGGCATCGTATAAACTCCATCGCACGGTAACAAAGCATAATCTATATTCTCTTTAGTCAAATCCCTCATCTCAGGAATGAAATCAGTATCCCCGGCATGATAAAGTTTTAAATCATCGAAACAAATAATGTAACCAACGCATTCTTCTTTTACGTGATGAGAATTGTAAGCAGGGGTTGCCTTTACCCTGATATCCCCTATTTCAAATTCTTTATAGGAGCCATTATTTAAGGCATTGATGCTTCTAATAACCTTGGCACCCGTTTTCAAAGGGACCAGTCTCAATTCGTTATGGTCGTAATGCTCGTGTGTAATCAAAACCAAATCAGCTGGCAAATTATACATATAAGGTTGTCCGCCAAAAGGATCGATATAAATGATTTTTCCCTCATTCGTTTTGATTCTAAATGTAGCGTGACCCAAATAAGTTAAAGTAGGCATAACTTTCCTCCTAAAATTGCAAAAGCCTTTGTTGATACACTTTTTTGAACGTTTCTGTTTCGTAACGTTCAGGAAGATACAATATTTGTTTAGATATTGTTGGACTGGCGATAAACAAATTTAAACCTAAATTAAAGGGATGTGCAAAGTTTCGATCGCGAAAAACCTTACAAAAATATATTAAATGACCTTCGGTGAGTATAAAAGGCATTTCTTCATAATTTGCAGCAGATATGGGGTTATCAATGATGTTTTTTAGTTTTTTTAATTTTTTATCTCTGTTCTCGATATTCAAAAATTCCCTTATATTCTCAGCTACTTTTTTAAATATCAATGGATTTTCAGCAAGATTTCTTTCAGGAGAAAACAAAACATAAGAAATTGTTTGCAAATCCTTACTCGATCCGACATTCCATTCCGAAAAAACATAACCATAAAACAATTCTCCCGATCGAATCACCTTTTCTTTTTGATAATATTCTTTCGTCAAAAATCCACGTAACTTTCCCTTCACGGAATCTTTGCTTGAAATATAAAGAACGTCATTTTTAGAAAATGAAGCTTGCTTAATTTTAAATTCGT
>CAVGNL010000060.1:0-6999 GCA_963630455.1 Prevotella sp. CAG:755 | reverse complement strand
ACGCCAAGGTTTTCGGCGACGATAGGCAAGTCCGTCTTATCTTTAAACAAATCGAATCCAGGCCCTTCGACCCATTCGCCAACTTTAGCGTCTTCGCGCCCAAATGGTATTTCATAATATGCGCTAAAGCCTCTGAAATGATCGATGCGCAAAATATCGAAAATTTCGAGATTGTCGCTGATTCGTTTATTGAACCAAGAATACCCGGTGCTTCTTTGATAGTCCCAATCATAAATCGGATTGCCCCATAACTGACCGGAATCAGAAAAAGCATCCGGTGGAACACCTGCTACCATCTTAGGAGAATGATCATCGTTAAATTTAAAAAGTTTCGGGTATTTGTAAGCCTCAACGGAATCGTAAGCAACGTAAATCGGCATATCTCCCATTATCGAAACACCTTTTGAATTGGCATATTTTTTCAATTTGACGTATTGTTTAAGAAATTCAAATTGAGTCCAAACGTAAAAAAGATAGAGATCATTGTTTTCTTTTTTGATTTTATCTTCCAATTCAATCGAGTATTTTTTCTCTTCATCGTCCCACTCATAAAAAGGCCTATAACCATTTAGCTCTTTTAAAACCATATAGAAAGCAAAATCGTTGTATTTCCCCTCATTTACGAAACGGACGAATTCCCTATCATCATGTTTAAAATTCGTAAAAGCCTTTTTAAGAATAGGCAATCTATTATGAAAGAGCATTTCATAATTTATGCGATTTTCATCGGTAAACATAGATGAATCATCAATGTCCTCATCTTTTAATAGACCCTCGTTCTTTAATATATCCAAATCGATAAAATAATAGTTCAAACCAGAACTTGAAGGGGATTGATAAGGAGAATCTCCGTAGCTTGTAACATTTAACGGGAGCATTTGCCAAACGCTTGCCCCGCAAGAATGAATAAAATCAACAAACCTATAAGATGCTTTCCCTAGGGTTCCAATGCCGTGTTTTGACGGCAAGGAAAAAATAGGCATCAAGACTCCAAAGAATTTCTTTTTTTCTTCCATATTATCTTCTCTCTCAAAAAAATAGACGCCTAATTTTACAACCTATAAGCACTTTGTTGAATACTTACCTTGTTAGATTAGTTTCGCCATTATAAAATGTTTTAGAGTTTAAAAGAGGCGGAAAAGTGATTGATTTCAGTGGTAAGGTGCCGATTTATTTAGAAATTGTCTATTTTTATAAGAATTTAATTGATCGTGGGGTTATTTCTAGCAATGACGAATTGCCAACGATTGATGAAATTGCCCTTAACGAAAAAATAAGTAAAAACGAAGTCGAAAAAGCTTTCGCGATGTTAGTAAATGACGCTTATTTTTCTCTTGATTACGATAATCATTACTCTGTGATAGATAAGAAAAGAAACGCCTCTAGAAGAAAAAGGCTAAAAGAAAAGCTTCAGGCGTTGATTGAAGAAGGGTATCAAATCAAAGACATGAAAGCTTGCATAAAAGAATTGGAGACGGAGCATGATTGAAATTAAAAAACTTGAAAAAACGTTCAAAACTTTTGGCGAGCCAGTTCACGCGGTAAATAACTTAAGCGTTACTTTTTCTAAAGGGGTGACGGGTCTTGTCGGTGAGAACGGAGCGGGAAAATCCACTCTTTTCCGCTTGATAGCAAATACTATTTCTAAAGATTCAGGCCAAATCTTAATCGATGGGGTAGATTCAGCCGACCCAAAGGCCAAGGCTAATCTTTTTTTATTGCCGGACGATCCTTACGCCCCAGCTAGATATCAAACGATGGAAGTCGCTAAATTCTATTCGTGTTTCTACGACTTTGACATGGAGAAATTCAAAAGCCTTTTAGAAAAAGTTTCTCTTCCACCAAAAAGAAGCATCTCAACCTTTTCCAAAGGCATGCGAAGACAACTTTTTCTTCTGATTGCTTTTTCCGTTAAATGCAACAACATCCTTTTGGATGAGGCTTTTGATGGTCTAGATCCTTTGGTCCTTGATCTTATCGGTCAAGAGATAATCAAGTTGACTTCCGAAAAAGAAAAAACCATCGTTATTTCTTCGCATAATATAGCATCCATTCAAAAAATATCTGATTCCGTCATGATTTTATATCGTGGAAAATTATCTGAAAAATCAGAAAAAGAAGACCTTGGAAAGGAATTCGTCAAATATCAAATAGTTTGCAAAGAAGCCATAAGTAAAGAAGTTCTTGAAGGCTTGGGGTTTGTAATAGTTTCTCTAAACAAAATAGGTTCCATCACGACTCTCGTTTTGCTTAAGAAAGATGGCATCGAAGAGACAATAAGAAATTTATATAAGCCGACTCTTTTCGAACCATGCCCAATAGAAACAAACGAGATAATCAGTCTTGAAATGATGCTCGCGAAGAAAGGAGAGATTCATGAATAAGAAAGCTTTTATTAAATGGCAAATCAAGGAATTGCTCCCAATATATGTTATCTGCTTCGTTTTGATTTGCTCCATTTACTGGCTATCCATTTTAGGAACGAATTTATGCCCGAAATATTCCTTAAATGCGAGCACAGGCATATATGAAAAATATGGTTTCTATTTTCCGCCTATTTACGGAATATTGATTCCCGCCCTTCTTGCATCCACGGCAATTCCTTTCAGCGCTTTTTCCTATCAAACCAGTCGTATAAGGGCAGATTTCTTCTATCAAATCCCCCTAAAAGAAAAGGAATTAAGAAGGATACGTCTTTTAACAAGCTTGATCATATTGTTAATCATAATCACGATCGCTTATATGTTTGGCGTGCTTTTCATGTTTACTAAACAATTATCGACGAATTCATCGGATGAATATCTTAAAACGCATAACTATTACTACAATTATTGGTATGTTTTGCTTTATTATCCTATCTTAATCATCTTGATTTCTTTGCATTATTTCACTTGTTCGTATTTCCTTTCCTTAGGGACAAGAGTCATCGATTCGATTCTCTATTTAATCTTAGGGGAAGGGACGCTCACGTTAACTTTCGAAGCTTTTATTATCATGGCGTACCTCTATTCAAAAGCGGATTGTTTATCTGATTTGGTCACTTCCTTTCTTTCGCCTTCTTTTGTTGAGTCTTATTTTGTGACCTATTGTTTAGGCGTTCTCATGATGAAAAACGAAATAGACATGAGCGGAATATGGATTGTTTCAAGGATCATATCTTCCCTTGGATTTTTCCTTCTTGGTGGTCTTTGTTCATATCTCATGCTTTTCAAGAAAAAAGATCCGTCGGGTGAATATGCGGGAAAGGGACTTCCGACAAATCTATACACTTCGCTTTATCCACATGCATTTATGCTTGTCGCAGGTTTGTATTGCTCGGTGCTTTCCGCAACCTTCATACGAGTAAATAATATCTTTTTCGTCGAAGGAGTAATGAGTTTTCTCATGTGGGCAACAGCCTACTACTTCTCTATCGTTGGCACGAATAGAGGATTCCATTTCGAAAAAAGAAATTGGCTGATATTTGGCTCTGTAGTCGCTTTTATATTGATAATGACAGTATTCAATGGAGTGTACTTTGGAACTAATTAAGGCACTTTTGCCGCTGATTTTTAAAAATCGATACCTTATTTCACAGGTATCGTTTTTTTAATGAATATATCAATATCCTTTGCGAAATCGGCTTTTTCTGGCTCGCTAGGCAAATGATGGGTATTATTTGGATATGTTTTATAGGTTTTTATGTTTGAGGCTATTTTTTCATCAATCATATCCACACCCTTTTTGTTAATCGATTCATCCTTATCCGCCCAAGTCATCATCACTGGGCAAACGACTTGAGGAAGTAGTTTCTTCGCTTTTTTAGCAACCGTCAGCAAATCCGCCACCGATTTCAAATAGTAGCCCTTTTGCCCACGCCAATATTTTTCCGCATGATCGGGGAAAGAGAATTTCGTTTCCTGCCATTCGAATTTAACGGGAGTAAAACGGAGTATCTTCGCCACCCAAGCGAATTTGTTACTCGGTATCAAGGCGGGCTCGCAAAGTATCAAGCCATCAACTTTATGTTTTTTTGTCAAAGTTATCGCCAAAGCTCCACCCATTGAATAGCCAAACACATAAACCTTTTTATATTTAGTAAGTGCTTTTTCGTAACCATCGTTAACCGAATTAATCCAATCTTTCGCACTGGCTTTTCGGAGAGCTTTCAAAGAGGAGGTCCCATGCCCTGGTAAAGAGTGAACGATAACAGAATACCCCTTGTCGTTAAGCAATTTCGCCAGCGGATAAAGCTCGGGCGCTGATCCGGTAAAACCATGGATCATAAAAATGCATTCATCAGGATTTCCTTTTATTTCAAACCCTGGTATTAATTCATCAATCTCTTTATCTGTCATCATATACTTAACATTTTTATTAGAATTTGGCGTTTTCGCAACATATTTTTGTAAAAATCATGTATCAGTTTATACCTAGCGTACAAAAAATGTTGCGTGTAAAATATAATCCAATGGGGTCAAAATAATGATTAGTAACAATTCTTCTGCCAGTAAAGAGCAGCGTTTAATTTTGAAAAAGCAAAAAGAGCTTTCTAGGCTTGAGAAAGAAGCTTCTCGCCCGAAGAAATTTTGGAAATTTTATTTGGCATATATGATGCTTATACTTGCCTTGATCTATATCGTTGACGAAATTGCCACGAATTTGCCGAATTCCTTGCAAACGGAAATCAATTTCGCAATAAATGTTTGGCCCTGGGCTAAAAACAACGACGCATATTCTCTCTCCTTGGTCTGGGAACAAGTTTATCCAGGAAGCGGGACATCATTAATCGCTGACATTCAAAATAAAATCGCTTCCGGATTATCGGGAATCAGTCTAGTTCACACCTTGGCGAATCTTATGCTTATCGTCTCGATGTTCTATCGTTCGTTGGCTGACCGTTACGGAAGAAAAATCTTTCTTTTCATTAACACGCTTGGAATGGCTTTATCTTTGCTTGTTTTTTTCACGGCGACAAATTTCATTGGCTATGTGATAGGTTTCTTCTGCCTTCGTTTCTTTGTAACGCCTGACCAACAAGTAGTCTACATTTTTGAATTGGCGCCGAAAAAATACCGTAACGCAATCTTTTCAAGCATCAAAGGAATCGCAGAACTAGGTTTGGTATTTATATGGTTATTGCGAAAAATCTTTTTGAATTCAGACACATCTGCATTAAGCGAGAGCGATATATATAAATATAAATGGATATTCCTTTCAATCGCGATAGGCGCGGCCGTTGTCGCTTTCCTTGCTTTGATTTTCGCAAGAGAATCCGATGCTTTCCTTGAGCAAAGAATCTCCTATTTAAAGAAAACTCCTGAAGAGCTTGAAAAAATAAGGAAAGAAAAAGACGCCTCAAAAGCTCAAGGAGGATTCTTAGCGGCTCTTAAATACGCCTTCAAAAATAAACAAGTCCTCTTTATATGCATCGCAACCGCCATCGCTGAATTATGTTATTCGGCTTGTAACAATTATTCTTCGATTTTAACTTATGGGTTCTTAGGGCAAGGAGGAATGAGTCAGGCAAGCGCCACTTCGGTAACCTTCTTCTTTCCCTTCTCTTGCGCGTTAATAACATTTGGCTATGGATTTCTCTCTGACTGGATCGGTAGGAAAAAAACCTCTATAGTGCTACTTTCCTTCTGCACCGTTTGCTTTGTTTTGGAATTCATCGGCCTATATTTCGGCTGGGATGCTTGGATCATTGGCCTATTACTTGGCGGCGTTTTAGGGGCGGATTGGGCCAATGGAGATGTTTTATCTTTGATGGCTGGCGAAAGCGCTCCGACGAACATCAGAGCCTCTACCATGTCTGCTTGGTCGGCTTTCTTCGGCGTCGGAATGATTCTCTCTTATGGAATATCAGCAATCGTCCCTAAGATAGCAGGAACAACTTATTTATCGCTTGCCTATCTTTGTGTTTCCATACCATCTTGGGTCATTTCTCTCATTATTTTGATGATTTTCGTGAAAGAAACAAAAGGCGTCGATATCAACACAAAAACAGGTGAATCGATGGTAAGCTAACTCCAAGCAATCAACAATTATCCTTTTCTTGATTTTTTAAATATTGAGGCTCAATAAACTGCCTAGATATTTTTTCCTATTCTTCTTTAAATGTTAAGGCCAAAACATGCGCCATCTTTTTGATGTTTTTGCCAGACGTGTTCACCATTAAATCGTAATGGCTTTTATCACCCCATTTAGTGTTGGTATAAAAATCATAAAAAGAGCGACGATTCTTTTCGATTTTCTTTATGTGCCTAATGATTTCTTTATCCGTGATGTTTTTATCTTCACTTCTTTCTCTGCAGCGTTTGATTTTGCTTTCCATGTCAGCATAAACAAATATGCGGAAAGGATTGTAATCTTTCAAAATGTAATCAGCGGCCCTTCCGATTATCACACAAGAGGAAGCGCTAGCTAATTTGTGAAGAACTTCATTTTGTTTGGCATAGACATCAATTGACTGATTTAGAGGGGTGTTTGAATGGGCCCAGGTTACGCCGAAATGAATTGGGTATAGATTCACAGGCCTCGATTCAGAAATTTCTTGAACATAGGCTTTGCTATAAGGAGTTTCTTTGAGAATCTCTTCAAGGATTTCGTTATCGTAATAAGCGATGCCTAATTCATCGGCTATTCTTCTCCCTAATTCTCTTCCGCCTGATCCAAACTCGCGTCCAATGGTAATCAAAATTTTCATCTTTCACTCCTCCCACTTTTTGTTTAGTTCTATTTTACATTTTTCGAAAAAATAAAGTTGAATTTTTTTAAAAATATATTTTTCTCCTAATTAGCAGTCATTTTATTATTTTATAGATTAATTTCTTGAGTTTTATTAAATTATGTAAATGTTAGTCATTTTATTATTGTTTATTTATTCCGCCATTTCATTTTTATAAATACTTTTATACCTATTTTATTCAGCAATTCATAAAAAATAGTTTGGAGTATTAAAACTCATCAAAACACACTAAAAAGTAATAGCCATAAAGAAATTAAGCTCTCATAAAT
>CAVGNL010000059.1:0-6674 GCA_963630455.1 Prevotella sp. CAG:755 | reverse complement strand
ATGTCCATCTCCTCATCCCTTGTGAGTCGTTCGTTCTCTTCCATTGTTTCCTTTCCTCGCGCCGTTTTGCGCGAACCCCCTAGGGGGTTGTCCTGCAGACATGGATTCAATGTATATCTTCGCCCTGCCTGCTGTCTACTTTATTAATAGCATTTCACCTCGCCGTCATCATCGCCCAAAGGATCAAGAGATTGTTCAAGGAAACAAAGCTTGTCGAAAGCAAGGCCAAAACAAAGTCCGTTCTAGAGACGTATTCGTATAAGCAGACGATGAGATTCCTCTCGAAGATAAAGAAGGTAAAGCTGGACAGCGACTGGGAGACCAACTACCCATCAAATTGCAAATACGTCCAAGAGCTAGCCGAAAAACTTGGCGTATAGGGGATTTATTGGGGTTTCTTTATTTAAACCTTGAGATGAAGAAATCAATATTTTTAGCATCACACACGGCAAAAAATCTTTCCTACAATTTGAATGACAACAAAAAATGCTGCGCGAATTAATCAATATCCTAAATACTCTTGTCGTTAAGTAGAAATATCAAGAAGAACATTTTATCAATTGGGCCTATAAAAACTTTATTGAAAGAATCTGAATAAATAACAGGCTATTAGATGAAAATATAAAACTTTTATTTGATAAGCCACAAAGGCTCTACGTGGAATGTTTTTTGCTTAAGCGGACTTTCTTTAGAGAAAACCAATTCATATGCGTTTAGATACATTCTCTTTGCATCTGTGCCTGAATATTTTTTATCTCCAAGCAAATGATAGCCTAAAGATAATATCGCCATTCTTATTTGAGCTCTGCGACCTGTCTCGATCGAAACGTCTAAAACGGTGCCGATTTGAATTTTATTTTTGCTTATTAAATGAGTTATCGCTTCTTTTCCTTCAAACTCATTGGATACGAATACTTTCCCACCTTTTCCGTCTGAAGAAAGATATTGTTTTACATCATATTTTTCATTCAGAGGCAAATCTTCTTTAATGACGGCTTCATATTTACGGATGACTTCTCTTTTTTCGAAGGCTTTTTGCAAGGATTCTTTGATTTTTTCATTTTTTGCGAAAAGCAAAATTCCAGAGGTTTCGTAATCTAATCTATGGACAATAAAAGGCCTTTCGCCGTGTTTTTTGAGATATTCGTGCAAGTAATGATATAAATTGTGAGCGTAAGTTCTTTTGTCGTTTGTCCGTATTGTAAAGACGTTTCTTTCTTTATAGACGACGATTATTTCCTCATCTTCGTAAATTATATTGTAAGGAGCTTTCTTCATTTCGCTATTATAATGCAATAATTTGAACATAAATGCTCTTTTCTTTAGAAGAAGTAGACTGCATTTTGTCTTATAATGGAGACGTGGAAGAAAGATTTCATCATCGCCTTAAAGAAAAAATGAAGGAAAATAATCTTTCAGCGCGCCAATTATCTCTTAGAACGGGAATTACTGAAGCCGCAATTTCAAAATATCTTAGCGGCAGCAGAACTCCTCATCTTGAGGCGATTGGCGTTCTCGCAAAGGAATTAAACACTACTTCAGATTACCTTTTAGGAATCGAAAAACACGATGGTCCATATGAAGAAATCGCTCAAAAGATAAGAGAGAATAAAGAAAAACTTTCTTCCGAAGAGAAAATGTCCCTTATTTTATTGATAAGTGAAAAATAGGAGAGAAATATGAAAGTAACCAACATCGACCTCTACAAATATTTTGGCTGGGACAAGCCGAATAAATATGCAAAAGGAATTCTGCACGGAATTTTCTTTGATAAGGAAATGGACGGTGATTTAAGCGTCAACAAAAAACGCCTCCGCCCAATAATGCTGATATTTCCTGGCGGTGGATACAGTTTTGTCTCGCAAAAAGAAGGAAGCCCAGCATGTGTGTCCTTTCTTAAATACGGGTATAATTCGTTTTATTTAGAATATTCAAACGCTCCAAAAAACGCTTATCCTACAATGCTTATCGAAGCGATGATGGCTTTAACTTATCTCTATAAAAAAGCAAAAGATTTTGATTCCGACCCCGAAAAAATAACTGTATGTGGTTTCTCAGCTGGAGGGCACTTGGCAGGACTTCTAGCTTCAGCAACGAAAGAAGAAAAAGAACTTTTCTATCCGTTAGATAAATGCGGCGCTCATCTCAAAGCGGCTATTTTTGCTTATCCAGCTTTGAACGAAGAGGAAAACGGCGGAACATTAGACAACCTTCTAGGGAAGGATTTTCCAAACAAAAAAGCTTATTCGATTCTTAATCGCGTTGGCTCTTCTTTTCCACCATCTTATATATGGGCAACTTCTGAGGATGAAATCGTTAACCCCAAAACAAACGCCGAGGCCCTAAAAAGCGTTCTTGATTCCAAAAACATCGAAAACTTTTGCCACATATATCCAAAAGGAAAACATGGTTATTCTACTGGCGATATCAATACATATAACACAAAAGATAAAGGCATCGAAGAACGAAGCTCCATTCGTGGATGGGTTGAAGAAGCCGCATCTTTCCTTTCTAAAGTTGGCGCTGGCTTAAAAGACTAAATAACTTCTAGATGCAATTTTACGACAATTAGTTATAATTGTATGGCTCGGGACGTAGCACAGCTTGGTAGTGCACTTGGTTAGGGACCAAGGGGTCAAGGGTTCAAATCCCTTCGTTCCGACCAAATGGATAAAATGCCGATTCTATCGGCTTTTTTGTTGCTTAAGTGCCAAAATGGGCGCAAAAGCTAACGTTGAATTATAAAAATAGGCATACTCCAAAAGTCATCACCGTACAGACAAGATAGATTCGGCAAACCTTTTGGCAAAAAGACCAGGAAACTTTATTTATGGTTGAAGACATTTTGCTCAAACTTAGAAATTCTTTGCAAAAAACATTTTATTAGTCTTTTGAAGGATTCCGTTATTACTCGTTATCTAAGCTTTGATTTTAGTGTTTTTTGAAGACAATATTTATCGAAGGGGATAAGCATCGTTCTTTAAAAACGCTCGCCTTTAGAATACAATTCTAACGTTATGGATACGAGGAAATACATTATCGTCAAAGGTGCTAGGGAAAATAACCTAAAGAACATTGATGTCAGCATTCCTAAAGACACTCTGACTGTCTTCACTGGATTAAGCGGATCGGGAAAATCGACTTTGGCGTTTGATACTATTTATGCTGAAGGTCAAAGAAGATATGTGGAATCACTTTCGCCATATGCCAGACAATTCCTTGGAGGGGTGGATAAGCCCGATGTTGATTCGATTGACGGGCTTTCTCCGGCGATTTCCATCGATCAAAAAACAACCTCGCATAACCCCCGTTCAACCGTAGGCACGGTAACTGAGATTTATGATTTTCTCCGCTTGCTATTTGGAAGGATAGGAGTCCCTTATTGCCCAGAGCATAATGAGCCAATTATCTCATTTTCCCCTGCGAAAATGGTGGATATTGTACTTTCCTATCCAGAAGGAAGCAAGCTTCAAATTCTTGCGCCAGTCGTCAAAGCGGAAAAAGGCTGGCATAAAGATGTAATCGAAACAATTAAGAAAGCCGGCTTTTCTCGGGTAAGAATCGATAACGAATTTCTTCTTCTCGAGGAAGTCAAAGAATTAGATAAGAACAAGAGGCACGATATCGATATCGTCATCGATCGCTTGCTTATAAGAGAAAATATTCGTTCGCGTGTGGCTGAAGATATCGATTTGGCTTTGAACTATGGTCATGGCTACGTAATTCTTTACGCGGAAAGCGGCGAAAGGCTGATTTCAAGCAATCACACTTGCCCTCTTTGCGGTTTTTCGGTTCCTAAGCTCGAACCTCGTCTATTTTCTTTCAACGCTCCGCAAGGGTATTGCCCAACTTGCCATGGTTTAGGCATTTCAAGAGGGGTAAGCGAAGATTTGCTTGTTCCTGATAAAACGAAAACAATCAACGAAGGCGCGATTCGTTATTATAAAAACACAATCAACACCCCAAACCTCGAGTGGCAAGAATTTAAATATTTGCTGGATGCTTACAAGATTCCCCTGGATGTTCCCTATGAAAAGCTTACGCCAAAGCAAAAACAGATAATACTCATCGGTTCTGATAAGCCCCTTGATCATGTTTTGGTTTCCGTTAATGGGAACACGATGCACAAAAGAGGCTACATCGAAGGCATTAAAACTTTTATCGAAAGAAGATATAGAGAATCTACTTCCAAATGGATGCTACCTTACTATGAGTCTTTTATGCGCGATGAAGTGTGTGAGAGCTGCCATGGAGCGAGATTAAGTAAAGAGGCGCTTTCTGTTCGCGTCAATGGGCTAAACATTTATCAAGTGACACAATTAACGATTGATAAGCTTTTGGCTTGGGTAAAAGAAACTAGAGACGTTCTTTCAGAGAACGAGAAAGCAATCGCCAGGCTCGTTCTTCAAGAAATCGAGAGTCGCGCTCAATTCCTTGCGGATGTTGGCATCGATTATTTAACCTTAGACCGCTTAGCGATGACTCTTTCTGGAGGGGAGGCCCAACGTATTCGTTTGGCGACTCAAATTGGATCGAAGCTTTCCGGCGTTCTTTATGTTTTGGATGAGCCATCTATCGGACTTCATCAAAGAGATAACGACAAACTCATCAAAACCATGAAGGAGATGAGAGATTTAGGAAATACATTGATTGTTGTTGAACACGATGAAGACACGATGAGGCAAGCTGACTATCTTGTTGATATTGGGCCAGGAGCTGGAGTGCATGGCGGGGAAGTAGTTGCCGCGGGAAGCCCTGAAGAAGTCATGAAAAATGCTAAATCCATAACGGGAGCCTACCTTTCTGGCAAAAAATTCATCCCTGTTCCAAAAGAAAGAAGAAAAGGGAATGGAAAGAAGATTTCTTTAAAAGGATGCTCTTGCCACAATCTCAAAAACATCGATGTAGATTTCCCTCTTGGAAAACTAATTCTCGTTACTGGCGTTTCTGGCTCTGGAAAATCATCTCTGATAAACGAAACTTTAGAAAAAATACTTGCCAAAAAAATCAACAAAGAAGATTGCACCCCAGGATCTTATAAATCGATAAGCGGTCTTCAATACGTTGACAAAGTCGTTAATGTCGATCAGCAACCTATTGGCAGAACCCCACGTTCAAATCCTGCTACATACATCAAGCTTTTTGATGACATCCGCGCTTTGTTTGCCGAAACATCCGAAGCAAAAGAGCGGGGGTTTGACAAGGGGAGATTCTCTTTTAACGTTCCGGGAGGGCGTTGCGAAAAATGCCAAGGAGCGGGAGTTACTTGCGTTTCGATGAATTTCCTTCCTGATGTTTATGTAAAATGCGACGAATGCGATGGCAAACGTTATAACCAAGAAACGCTTTCTTGCTGTTATAAAGGAAAAAATATCTATGATATCCTTGAAATGCGAGTGGAAGAAGCCATGCATTTCTTTGAGAACAGGCCGATAATCTATCGCCGAATCAAAGCCTTATATGATGTCGGCTTAGGGTATGTTAAACTAGGCCAGCCGGCAACAACCCTTTCTGGGGGTGAAGCTCAACGTGTGAAACTTGCAAACGAACTTCAGAAAAAGCCAACGGGGAAGACTGTTTATATTCTTGATGAACCAACGACGGGGCTACATACCGATGACGTGAAACGCTTGATACACGTTCTGGAAAATCTTGTCGATCACGGAGACACGGTTATCGTAATTGAGCATAATCTAGATATGATTAAGGTCGCTGATTATATAATTGATATAGGGCCGGAAGGCGGATACCGCGGCGGAGAGATAATCGCTAAAGGAACACCAGAAGAGGTAGCGGAAAATCCAAATAGCTTCACGGGAAAATATTTGAAACCGTTATTGGAAAAAGCTAAAAAGAATAATCAATATGAATGAGGTAAAAAAATGACAACTGTAGGTATGATTGCTTTGATTGCAGGACTAGTCTTGATTGTTGGGTCTTTCGCGTTTTTGATAAAGGACACGCATTCTTTTACCGTTAATAGCGTTAGATTGCGTTTAGAGAAAAAGGAAGAATTGCGTTATTTAATTTATATCGGCATTTCGGCCATGGGTTTCCTTGCTTTGCTATGGTCCGCTTTCCTTTCTCATCCCGAATGGGCAAATATCAGTACACATTCGACTGGTGTTTATAAAGGCGAAAGCATCAATTATGCCGCCAATTACGCCCTCACTCTCATTGGTTCTTTTCTTTTTGGCGGGGCTTTGGCTTTGTTCGTGGCATCTTTTTGGATTCATTTAAAGAAAGAGAAGATTGACGAGAAACAAAAGAAACTCGTTCGGATTCTTTATTATGTGTCTGTTCCTTTGATGCTAATTTCTTTTTGGATGTGGACAGAAGGACTGGCTTCTTATATTTATTATCCTTTGCCCAACGGCATAAGCATCACGGAAAATGGATTGGTTGCCTCAACCTCGCTAAAAAGCGCAGGCGGTTTTCACATTGCTTTTTATGGGGTTGTCATCTTGCTTGGGGCCTTGCTTTGCCTTTTCCTTGCCGATCAAAGAATGTATAAACGTTACCACAAGCATGGTTTGCTCGAAGTTATATTTGTCGTTGCTTTCCCAGCGGGAATAATTGGGGCTCGTGTTTGGTATGTCGTCGGAAACTGGGCTAGAGAATTTGCTCATCGTGATTTCTATCATGTTTTTGAGATTTGGAATGGTGGTCTTACT
>CAVGNL010000058.1:0-3272 GCA_963630455.1 Prevotella sp. CAG:755 | reverse complement strand
GAGGTATAGCCAATCGCGGAATCCTCGTCGACGGTCTTTGTGTATGGCTCACGTCTAGATTCATCAAGAATTTCCTTGAATTGGACATGGCCTTCAGCTTTGCTCTTATCCGCCTTCGATTTGACGGTTATTTTGTCGATCGAATTTAAGAAATATGGCGATGAGTCGAAATTCGTGCTTCCAGGAATTGGATCACCATAAGAGTAGGAAACAGAACTATTTTGTTTGATTTCGCCACTCATTCCAATTCTAGCACTACCACCATTTTCCGCGTCATCATTGAAATTGAAATTGCTTTCCGTGTAATAGGTTTCAAGATAAGACACGTCTCTAAGAGTGCCATCCGCATTGATATCGATGATCGTTTCATATTCATAACGAGTATGAACAGATTCGTCATCTTGGTAGTTCTTCCAACTGGAGATGGTTGTTTTGTAGCTTCCATCATCGTTTGTATCCGTCACGAATTTTCTATCGCAAGCCTTAAGTTCATCCTCAACAACGAATCCAACCGAATAACCGTATTGGATTTCCGCATTCATCGAATGAAGTTCATGCGAAGGGGTGATCATATCTTGTTTGGCTTGATATTCCGTTCTCTCATAATGCGAATTGTTTATTTCATCAACAAGCGAATATTTGGCGGAGTATTTAACCGTATCTTGCGTCTTTGTGCGGTCGTAATAATTTCCATCCGCGTCTTTTCCGGTTTCGATGTATTCATCAACGACCGTGAAAACGCCATCTTTGACGGATTTATAGACGTTGCTTTCTTCGAGAGTAAGGATATCAGTAGCCTTTGCTAAAGAACCATCTTCATAGAGATTCCAAGTGTAACTGATATGGCTTCTGGAATTACGATACGAAACGTGATTGAGGTTTTTGACGTTATAAGCGCCTGAATCAAGAACGTTTCTTCCCGCATAGAAACCACAGAAGAAGCTTCCCACTTCCTCAGCTGATGATGGGGCGTGAAGTATTCCGTTACGATAGATGGTGATAGGTTTTTCTTTTGTCAAATCAAAGGAGATTTCGTATTTGGCGTTAGAGCCGACTTTGATTTTCGTCGCGCCCTTGGAGCCAGAAACATATGCTCCATCGATATCGGCGTAGCTCCGATCAAAATCCACTGCTCCATAGCCATACTCTTTTCCACCGGCCACAATAAGGAAACTCTTGCTTGTTTCAGCCTCAAAATTGCCTTTATAAGTGCCATCTTCCTCTTGCGATAGCGAAATTGCGACATCGCCCGAAGTGACAACGTCACCCGTGACGCTTAAGGAAGCGGTGATCGCGACCGCTGAATCCCCCATCACGAAGCTATAAGTCGTCTCATCTATCTTCGTGCATTCTTTTCCGTTGGCGTATATGCCAATCAAAACATAGTTTTCCTCAAGAGAAACCGTTATCGTTACAGTTTCGCCTTTGCTAGCTTTGTTTTTACTTAAAGTGATATTTATTCCAGTTGGCGTGCGGTCAACAACAGTATATTCCGTTGCTGTTTTTGATGAAGATTCGCTACTGTTACCACTTTGACTGCTATTTGTTTGTGAATTGCTTCCAGCACTTGAATTTTCCGTATTTCCGCAACCCACCAACAAGAAAGCGCTGGTTAAGACCAATAATGTTTTTTTAATGTTCATGTTCGTTCCTTTCTTTACTCTTCCGTTACTGGCTCAAAGAAGCCCAAAAGAGCATTCGATGTATGAAGATGTATCCAATCTCCCGTGTTCCAAACGGCAAAATAAGTAAGTTTGAAATCGGTTAGTTCCCACTTGGAAATCACATATATGTACCAAGCTTGATGATTTTCGGAGATGCTGTTATAAGTTGAATCATATTGATAGGAGAAGCTATTGTTATTTAAAGTTACTCCTCCAGACTCCGTTCCACTTATATATGCTTCAGTTCCCGAAGAATCGCCAAGAAAGGTTAAAGTTAGCTTGCCAAAGAAAGTTTCATATTCCGCAGGCGTCTTATAATGGTCGGTATCGATTAAGGATTGGGCAACCTCTTCTTGAGTCAACTTCCTTTTGATGGTGATAAGTTTTCTAAAATGAATGATTGTGTCGCCGTCTTCGATAATCAAATGGCTCTTGCCTTGCTTATGGGTTTTTATCGTCCAGCTTGTTCCAGAAGAGGAGGTCTCTATCGTCATGACGTTGGGATTGTCCGTTTTCACGTTAATAACGCCAGTCGGATTGTCGCTTAATTCAAATGATATGGCGTAGGAAGAATGACTAGCTAAGGACATTCCCATGCTTATGTCGAGAAGATATCCTGAACTGGAGATGCTTATTTTCGAATCGATCTCCGAGAGATCATCAAGTTCTGTACGATCGATATCGCTTTCATCGATTATCGAATTCGATGAAGATGAATCTCCATTCGAAGAGGCTTCGTTAAAAGAAACGCAGCCGCTTAGGAGAAAAGAGGAAACAAATAATAGCAATAATTGTTTTTTCATAAGCAAAATCTTTAGGACACAACGGTAAATTTGGTGTTTTTGAAGTAATCGCCAGTAACTCCTCCGTTTACGGTGAAAGAGTCGTTTGAAGCGTTATAAACCATCGTTACATTAAAACCATTCTTTTGAGCGGATGTATAGAATTTTGTTGAAATCGTTGTACCATTTGTGATGGTGTATTCAATATTATCTTGTTTGTACGAAAATGTAGAGGTAGACATTTTGGCTTCTTCGGCGCTAAAGGTGATCGTAAATGTTGTGCAGGTATCGCTATCCGAACTACTCCATTGGGAAGTGCCTTTATATGTTTTTCCATACCAGGCTGGCTTCGTCGCTTCTTGCTCACTGCTGATGGTGAATGTCTTTGCACTTAAATCAAGCGTTCCAATTATGGTCTTGCTATTGCTAGTGAGAGTTATCGCCACCCCATCCGTTCCAAGAGTGTAGGAATAAGCAAGGGAATCATATGTGGCATTACCCGCTCCATCAAGATGAAGCGTTTTGCCGTCGCTCGTTAGATAATCGCCATATTCAGAGCCCAAAAGAACTCTGTTTGCCGCTCCGCCATCTCCTTTATAACCAACGCTAAGAAGTGTTTCACCACCTTTAGAGACTTTGAAAATGCTCTTAGCATCAGAAACGTAGCTTCCTTCGAGCATTTCCACATCTGCCTTGAAGGTAACCGCGTTTTTCGAACTTCGATCGATAAGAACGTTTTCAATCAATGTGTCGTCATTATAGAAGGAAAGAAGGGAATAGTTTTTCGAATTGACGCTGAATTGGCTGCCCTTGACAGAATAAGAGG
>CAVGNL010000057.1:0-3126 GCA_963630455.1 Prevotella sp. CAG:755 | reverse complement strand
CTTCAACTACCGTGCAATTTTTTCCGTCTTCATCCAAACCGCCGAGAGCAAAAATCTTTACTTTATCATTCATTTATACTAAAACCTTTCAACAACGAAAACATATTTTTCACCTTGTTATTATAGTATTTCTGGCATTTCTTTAAAATACTTACTGCGTACTTTTTCTTTAAAAAGAAAAGCCCCATAAAAGGGCTAATCGATTTGGAGTTCCTTAATGACGCTTCCATCAAAGAGTTTCCTGATTTGAATCACATTCCCTTCGATTGTCGCATATGAAGGTTCGTTCCCACCTTTAGGGAAGGAAGTTGAGCCGGGATTTAGGAAAATTTTTTCGTCTTTTTTCTCCAAAACTTGAATATGCGTATGACCTGAGCAGAGAATGTCCCCTTCTTTGGCTTTAAGCAAGGCAAGGGAATATTCATCTCCATGATACAAATCAAAGAAACGTCCATCAAGCTCGAAACGTGGGCAATCTTCTAAGGTGAATTCAAGCAAACTTGAATCGATTCTTGAATCGCAATTTCCTCTTACCGCAATAACTTTCGCGGAAAATTCATTAAGAAGTTTGCTGACGGCCATAGGATCGTAATCATCAGGAACACCGTTTCGCGGCCCGTTATACATAAAATCTCCGAGAAGAAATATTTTCTCGGGCTTAAATTCGAAAATCCTTTGTTTAAGGATCTCCATCCTGCTTAAACGCCCATGAATATCAGAAGCAACTAGTATTTTCATTTTCAAATTTTCTCCATGTTGCGGGTCGAGACGACATCTACGCCAGTTCCGCAAACATTGGGAATTATAACATCTCCAATATGAATCGGTGCTTGGATTTGAATTTTGTTTATTGACTGCATTACGTCAAATATTTTTCCCTTTGGAATCGGGTCTTTTGTTTTAACGGGGCACATGGCTAATTCGGCATTGGAAATGCGAACTGTGGAGGTGACTACCCTTGTTGGATTTGAAACCTCTTGTTTGCCATATTTTTCTCCACGCGGGCAGAAATTCCCCGTGACATTAAGCTCATCATCAACTTGAAGATGGCAACCTCTTGGGCAACAGATACAAATTAACTCTCTCATAATAATTCCTCTTTTTTGATTAAGGAAATTTCTAAAGTCCCCTGACTATTTTTCAAAAGGTCCTTTTGCATTCTCTCAATTTCCATTTCACTAGGTATTATCACTTGTTTAAAGACTTTTTTAATGATTTCGCCATTAAATTTATAAACGATGTAAACGTTTTTTGAGGGCTCGCGGACGCGGAATTTGAACTCGATTGAGGAAGATGCGCTTGCTAGGTCGATCAAACCTGGAACGACATAACCTATTCCTTTGCCGGCTTTCGTTTCAATCTTCTCATTTGAATGCCCTAATTCGTTTTGGAGATATTTAGCTGCGCTTTCTCCGGCGACTTTCGCTTCCATCGCCACGTTGTCCACAAGATCGTGAACATGGAGAACGTTCCCGCAACTGAAAATTCCCTCGATGCTCGTTTCATAGTTTTCGTTGACTAAAGCTCCACGTGATTGCCCAACTTTAGTCCCGGCATCTTTCAATAAGTCATTATTTGGGATTAACCCGATTGAAAGAATGAGCGTATCGCAGGCAAATTCTTTTTCCGTGCCAGGAATTGGGCACTTCTTTTCATCGACCTTGGAAATTATTACTTTTTCAAGTCTGGATTTGCCGATGACTTTGCTAACGGTATGGCTCAAATACAAAGGGATGTCGTAATCATACAGACATTGAACCATATTACGATTCAAACCATTCGACCAAGGGCAAATTTCAGCGACGCCCAAGACTTTTGTGCCTTCGAGCGTCAAACGCCTTGCCATGATCAAACCGATATCGCCACTTCCTAAGATAAAAACTCTTTTGCCTGCCATATAGCCATATTCATTAAGGAATAATTGGGCCTGGCCTGCAGTTAGGATGCCTGATGGCCTATCTCCTGGAATTCCGATTGCGCCGGCGTTGCGCTCATAACATCCAGCCGCCATAATAATAGCCTTGGCTTTTACTTGTTTTACGCCTTCCTTCATTGACGAATATGTGACGACTTTGTCGGAAGAAATACTAGTTACGTATGTTTTAAGTTTGTATTCAATGCCTTTTTCCTTTACTTTTTCGATAAAACGATAAGCAAATTCAGGCCCGGTCAATTCCTCTTTGAAAAGCGTCAAACCGAAGCCGTTATGAATGCATTGATTAAGAATGCCACCTAAAAATTCATTCCTCTCAAGAATGAGAATGTCCTTAATTCCTTTATCGAAAGCAGCTAAGGCAGCAGCCATTCCTGCGCTTCCCCCACCAATGATGAGTAAATCTCTTTCTTCCATCATTTTTGCTCCTTTTTGACTTCGCTTTCTAAAATATAGCTATCATCCTTATCATAAAGGATTTCTAAGGGAGAGATTCCCCATCTCTTCGCTATTAAATTGATGACTTTAGGCTGACAAAAACCGCCTTGACATTTTCCAAAACCTGCACGCGTGCGTTTTTTGACGCCTTTAACTGTCTTCACCGGCACGCTTCTTGAGAGGCAGTCTTCGATTTCCCCAATGGAGATTTTCTCGCAATCGCAAATTATTTCGCCATATTTAGGATTTTTGGCGATTAGAGCGTTTCTTTCTTCGAGCGACATTTTTTTGGGCTTCAAATATGGTCGCACTTCTTTGCGATAGTTTTCTTTCTCTTCTAGTTTCAAAAACTTCCCAACCATTTCTTTGGCTACATATTCTCCAATCGCTGGAGATGAGGCTAAGCCTGGTGACTCAATGCCTGCGACATTGATGAATGAAGGGAACGCCTTTGAATTTTCGATGATGAAATCATGAGTTGAAGGAGTCGCTCTTACTCCCGCAAAAACTCTGATTTGTTGATTGAAAGGAATCGACGGAACCAAAGATGTAGCTTCCCTTTTGACGTTTTGCAAGGTTAAAGTGTCCGTTGAAAAGTCATCTTTTTCATCTTGGAATTCACTTGATGGTCCTACCAAATAATTTCCTGAAGTCGTCATCGTGACTAAAATTCCCTTGCCTTTTTCCGAAGGCAACGGGAAAAGAACGTGATTCACTAAACCTTTTTGATAATGATCGAGAACATAATATTCACC
>CAVGNL010000056.1:0-4689 GCA_963630455.1 Prevotella sp. CAG:755 | reverse complement strand
CGTGTTTGGAACTAACCTCTGTTTTACCAGATAAAATCTCCTCTTTGCGCAATCGATATCAAAAAATGATTTCCGAAGGATATCCTTTAACGCACATCGTTCCTTCCAGAGAGATTGACGCTATGGATGCAAGCATTCAAAAAATGGTCGAGAACATTAAGGTTTTAAATAATAACGGCATCTCAAAAAACATCGAAATCATTCGCGGACGTATCGATGCCTATAACGATCAATTCACCAAAGAAGAAGAAGCGAGAAAGATTTTCGAAAGTAAATACGAGAGAATTTATCGCGAAGAGAATAATGTCCATCAAAATTTCGTCAATTTATCAAACAGCCTCGATAAAATCAAAACTTATTATCTTTTAGGTGCTGAAGATATAGCGAAATTCAAAGAAATAAGCCAAAGCATCAACAATGTATCATCTTCAAAAACATTATTAGATAATTATGTGCATTCTAATTCGCCTCAACTATTCACCGTTCTCGTTGAAAAAATGGATTCGTTGGATGAAATGGTTCAAAAGGCCAAAGGAGAACTCGACTCTTTCGAAGAATATCTCCATTCTTTGAAAAACGATTCGCAAGAAGCCAGCGTTTTGGTTAAAACATATTTCGAAAAGATTCGTGATGCCGAAAGTTCTTTGCGTTCTCTCAATGTTGAAGGCCTTAACAAACGTTATGCCACGTCTTTTCAAGAAATGCATACTTTGATCGACAACCTATACGACGACATAATGAAAGCGCCGATAAATGTCAAAAAGGTTCAAGAAGAAGTGAGAATCCTTAAAGAAAAAGGCGACAAGCTCTTAAATGAAGTAACTTCCTTAGAAACGGACTTAAAATCAGCCGAAAACGCCATCGTCCATGCCAATAGATACAGAATCGATGATGCAGCCAACGATCAATTAGTTTCTCAAGCAGAAGCGATGTTTGCTAACTCTTTATACAAAGAAGCCTACAATGCCGCTAAAGACCTTAAAGCTTCCGAAAGCGAAAACCAATGATTTATCTCGATAATGCGGCGACAACAAAGCCAAGCAAAAATGTTTTAGACTGTTTTTACGCGGAGAATATAGCTTCATTCGCCAATCCTTCTTCTAGACATGCCTATGGTCGTGAAGCAGGAAGAAAATTAGAGAACGCAAGAAACTCAATCCTTAAAGATTTGGAAATAGAAAATTCTCATTATGTCATTTTTACCTCCGGCGCATCTGAAAGCAACAACCTAGCAATCAAAGGCGTAGCGGAAAACTATTTTCGTCGGGGTAAAAGAATCATTACTAGCGTGGTTGAGCACCCAAGCGTTCTCGAGGCTTTCAAAACCCTCGAGAAAAAAGGCTTTGAGGTTGTTTATTTGCCAGTCAATAAAGATGGAGTTATAGAAAAAGAGACATTAGAAAAGGAAATCAACAACGAAACAATTCTCGTTTCAATCATGGCCACAAACAATGAAACTGGCTCCAATAATGACATAGAAGGTCTAGCGAATATCGTTCATAAATTTCCAAAAGCCCTTTTTCATGTTGATGTAACACAAGCGATAGGCAAAAGGTATTTGCCTTATAAAAATATTGATCTTTTTTCTTTTTCCGGACACAAGATACATGGCTTAAAAGGAACTGGCGCTTTGTTGATCAAAAAGAAAGTGATGTTGACTCGACAAATAGATGGAGGGGACCAAGAATATTTTTTCCGTGCCGGAACCGATAATCTTCCTGGTGATATTTCTCTTGCTTTGGCTGTAAAAGAGGTGATAAGGGATCTGGATTCAAATATTTCTCATGCAAATTCCCTTTCCTCTTTTTTAAGAAAGGAATTAAGCGAAAATGAGGAAATATCGCTGAACTCCCCTCTCGATGCTTCACCCTTTATTCTAAATTTCTCTCTTAAAAACAAGAAAGCTTCGGTAATCACTGAAGCCCTCTCGCATGAAGGAATATACGTTTCTAGCGTTTCTGCCTGCAATAGCAAAGGTGAGCCGATTTCTTACGTTTTGGAAGAAATGGGATTAGATAAAGGAAGAGCCATGAATTCAATAAGAGTTTCCTTCTCAAGAGAAAACACTTTAGAGGAGGCTAAGATTTTCCTTGCCAGCCTTAACTCGATTTTAGAAAGGACAATTAATAGATGAATTACGACCATATAATGATTCACTACGGTGAACTTAGCACCAAAGGCGAAAACAAACGCGCTTTCATCAAGGAATTAGGGAAGAATATTCGTCATTCTTTAAAAAGTTTTGAAAAACTTCAATATCACGCCGATCATGATCATACCTACATTGAATTAAACGGCGAGGATCCTAAAAAGATAATTCCTCTTCTTCAAGAAGTATCCGGAATCCAAAGGATATCTCTTGTTTATAAAAGCGAGAAAGATTTTGAGACGCTTTCTAATAATGCCTTGGAACTAATTAGAAAGGAAGAAGGAGAAACGTTCAAAGTCATTGCTAAAAGAATCGATAAAACCTACCAAAAACGTTCTTTAGATATCGCTTGTGATTTGGGCGGACACATATTGAAAAACACGGCATTAAAAGTCGATGTTCATAATCCAGATATATCTTTGCATGTAGAAATACGTCAAGATTATGCTTATTTGTATGCCCATTCTTATCCCGGAGCAGGCGGGTATCCTCTAGGAATGAATGGCAAGGTGATGATGATGCTTTCCGGAGGAATCGATTCGCCAGTCGCATCTTACCTTTTTCTAAAAAGAGGCATCCGCATTGAATGCATACATTTCGCTGCTCCACCATATACGAGTGATGCCGTTTTAGACAAACTCAAGGATATATTGGCAAAGCTTAATGTTTATCAAGCCGATATTCGCTTGAATATTGTTCCTTTTACTAAACTCCAGCTAGAAATTTATAAAAATGTCGAAGAACCATATTGCATAACTATTATGCGCAGAATGATGTTTAGAATTGCTGAAAAGCTTGCTAAATCCCATCATTGTTTAGGAATCGGTTCAGGCGAGTCCATAGGACAGGTTGCTTCTCAAACTCTTGATAGCATGATTGCAATCAATGACGTAACGAATTTTCCAGTGCTTAGGCCACTAGCCGTCACTGACAAATTGGAATGCATCTCTCTGGCTCAAAAAATAGGGACATACGACATATCAGTTCGTCCATTTGAGGATTGTTGCACGATTTTTAAACCGAAAAAGCCGAAAACGAAGCCGAAAGTCAGCGAATGCGAATATTTCGAAAAACGTTTTTCTTGGGAAGAACTTATTGAAGAAGCGATCAAAAACGTTTCCGTCATCATCGTCAAAGATGGGGTTTCAACTTGCTACGAGCATGATGATTTACAAAATTAAAAGAGAGGATCGCCCTCTCCTTTTTAAATAAGAAAAAACGTGCCGATTAGGGCACGTTCAGAGTATCCGGAAACTTATTTTTCTAAGGCTTTTTTGGCGATGTCGCAAAGATTTGCAAATCCTTGAGCATCGTTGATGGCCATTTCGCTTAACATTTTTCTGTTAAGACCGCCGTTTTCCTTGGAGATAACGCCAGCTTTTGTTAAGCCATTGATGAATTTCGAATAGGAGATTCCGTTAATTCTGCATCCAGCGTTGATACGTTTAATCCAAAGTTTGCGGAAATCGCTCTTGCGATCACGGCGTGATGCGTAAGCATAGTTGTATCCGTGGAGAACTTGTTCTTTTGCTGTTTTGAAAAGAAGATGCTTGGAACCAAAATATCCTTCGGCTTTCTTTAAAATCTTTTTACGACGTGCGCGTGTTTGAACACTGCCTTTTACTCTTGCCATAGTCTAATATTCTCCTTCCTTATTTAGAAACCCATTCGTTTACCGTTCTCTCATCCTTTTTGTGGAGGTAATAAGCGGTGGCGAGTGCTTTCTTTGCTTTCTTGTTTTGCGTGGGGCTAAATGACCCATTCCAGCGTGGTGAACTTTAACTTTGCCTGTACCAGTGAATTTAACACGCTTTGCCATAGTACGGCTTGTTTTCATTTTTGGCATGATAGTTTCTCCTTTATTTCTTCTTTAGCGGCATGAGGATTTCCTTATACCATTTGCCTTCCCAAAATGGGGCTTTTTCAACGTTAGCGACATCAGAGCAGACTTCATTGAATTTCTTCATGACGTCTTCGCCGATTTCCGTATGCGTCATTTGTCTCCCACGGAAAACAACACAAACCTCAACGCGATCGCCTTTTTCAAAGAACTCACGTGCTTTGCGGGCTTTAGTTTCCAAATCGTGCTGACCAATCTGAGGGGTGAGCTGAATTTGCTTCAATTCTTGGACTTTTTGGTTCTTCTTCTTGAGCTTATCTTGTTTTTGCTTTTCGAAGCGAACCTTCCCATAGTTGCAGATACGGCACACTGGTGGATTTGCTGTAGGTGCGACGCAATAGAGATCAAGTTGATAGTTCATCGCAAGGCTATTAGCTTCGCGAGAAGACATGACTCCAAGTTGTTCTCCATCAGGACCGATGACGCGAACTTGCGGATAACGCACGTTCTCGTTGATTGGATCGTGCCTTTTTTCAGGACGACGATTGTTATTGTTGTTGTAAGGTATAAAAAATTCCTCCTTCAAGTAACAAAATAGCGTGGCAATTTCCACGCGCGCTTACTAAATGCTTTAGTTTTTGTAGCGTAATGGCCGATTTCCTCAGGGAAGTCCGGCGAGTTCGTGGGAACTGCTTTCTAC
>CAVGNL010000055.1:0-2498 GCA_963630455.1 Prevotella sp. CAG:755 | reverse complement strand
GCTACTATGTTTCCGATACGTTATTTGGCTCAATGTTCTGTTATCAAGGAAAAGTGTATACAGGCGTTACATTCACATTCGATGAAGGAAGCACACGCATTGGCAGAAATTCTTCTTACCATGTCGTCAAGGATGGCGTGACATTATTCGATGTTTGCGACAATGAATTCACCCCTGTAACGACAGGCGAAAATTAATAACTTCGAAAAGATTTGGCCATCATTTGAATTTCATCTCAACTTGATGGCCTTTTCTTTTGACGTGATAACAACGTCATTTTCTTGTAAATATACCGAAAAAACCTATAATTCCCTCTTGTATATGAAAGGATTTAACATGAAATTAAGAAACAATCTTCTTGCGCAATTGATCTTTCGTTCGGTCTTATTAATCATTGCCATCATCTCATTGATTACAAGCTTCACGATAAGAAATATTGCTTCTGATGGAGGAGCTATCTCCCCATTCCTCTTTTACACTCACTGGTCATGTTTCCTCGCGGAGTTGACCATTGGTGCTTCCTTCCTCTCCACTCTTCTTCAATTCATCAAAGGCAAGAGAGAAGGGAATAACACTTATTTGCCTTTGTTGAAATTCTGCTCCAACATCATGATCATCGCCACTTTTATTGTTGCGGCCTTCGTTTTACCAAACAAAATCTGGATGGCGGGATATTGGAATTTCTCAAGCATCTTCCATCATTTCCTCATGCCTATACTGGTCGTTCTTGATTCGGCCTTATTCGATAGAAAAAGAACATATCGTTTATCCTACCCCTTCCTTGGCGTTATCTTGCCTTTGATTTATTGGATCGTCGTCATAACGCGTTTCACGATCAAGAGAAATTCCTGTGGAGGAAACATTCCTACGGATTTGTGGGATTATTATTACCCATACGGCTTCACAAACATGGACAAGACATCTTCCTATGGTTTCTTGATTGGCTTGCTTGCTGGAATATTAGTTGGATTGATTGCAATCGGCTTTGCCTATTGGGCGCTTGATAAGCTTGAAAAAGGTGAAGATGGAAAAATCCACTTCAACAAGAACATCGACAAAGAAAATGTACATGATGTTTTTGCGCTTATTAGCCGCAAAAAAGGCGCTTAATATCTTTAGTTAGCCGAACGTCTTCGTAAGAGGGCGTTTTTTATTATGCAGATTTGCTTTATCTTGCTTAAATCTTACTTAATTTGTTGAGTAGGCATTATTTGTAGTATTTTTGATTTTTGCTATTTGGTTTATCTGGAATTGTCATTTTTATCAATCCGTTTTTAAGTGCCGGATATAAATAAGAATTTCTAAGGGTTTCTTTTGTTTTGATCTTCAATCTTCTCAATAGCTCATTCGCTGAAATAGGTACGTCATAATCCATAACATCAAGCAATTTATTAACATTATCAGAGATATTTCTTGCCTCTTTTTGACTTGAAGAAATGACCTCAGTTAACGATTCATCTATTATTCCGAGCATAAATTCGACGAAAGTGTTCGAATTTCCTTTGGAATTAGATTCCTTTATTGCCGAATAATAGGCTTCTTGGTATTTCATCATCTGAGATTCGATCGGAAGAAATTCGAACAATTTATTCCACTTCATCAATAAGATGTTTTGCCAAAGCCTTGCAGTCCTTCCATTTCCGTCGCTAAAAGGATGGACGAAAAGAAACTCATAATGAAAAACGCATGATTTGATCAAGATAGGAGTTTCTAAATCTCCCTTTAGCCATTCAAACAAGTCATCCATTAATTTAGGAACCATATTTTCAGGAGGAGCCATGAAAATGACTTCCTCTCCATCAAACACGCCCTCGCCATGATTTCTATATGTGTCATTATCATCGTTGAAAAACTTAGTTAAAATTCCATGCGCTTTAATTAGGTCTTTTTGACTATATCCATCGAAATCATTCATCATTTCATAAGCCTCAAAGGCATTTTTGACTTCTTGAATTTCCTTTTTTGGACCAATAACCATCTTTCCATTGATGACGTCTCTTACCTGCTCCAAAGAAAGAGAATTTGCTTCGATTGCCAACGATGAATGAATCGATGAAATTTTGTTGTTTCTTCTTAAAATAGGCATTTTTTCTAATGAATCAAAAACGGAAATCTTGCTGATTTTCTCCGTAATGGAAATGATTTTTTGAAGCATTGAATTCGATACTGAGAATGGCGGCTTATTCATTTTTTCTCCTCTCAAGATTATATTACATTCTTAAATATAATTATATATCTTGCTTAGATCTTGCTTAATTTGTTGCTTAAAAGAATGATTTTTATTCGATTTCTACGTTATTTGTCATAATTAAGTCTTTTTTATGACTAAGTAAAAAATCCGATCATTTCTGACCGGGTGTTTTTTAAGGATTTGAAGACTCTTTATTTTTCTTCTTCAATCGTTGTTTCGCCATCTACAACGGCATTTTCTGCTGATTCAGCGGAAGCCGAAAGTCCATCAATGTCTTTTTCTTTCTTTGATTTGATGTGTGTAATTA
>CAVGNL010000054.1:0-5861 GCA_963630455.1 Prevotella sp. CAG:755 | reverse complement strand
CGATACATACGTTACAGCTGACGATCCGACATTAAACGGAATGAAAAGCAACCTTTGCCATTTAGCGGTTGAGGAAATGAGAAACGTCTTTCATTTTAAAGAAAATTTTCTTATTCAAATTCATAAAGAGATTCCTTTTGCTGCTGGTTTAGGCGGCGGATCATCAAACGCCGCCGCTGTTATTGAAATGGTCAATGATCTTTTAAAGCTTAACGCAACACATGAGCAATTGATGGATGTCGCCATAAAGATCGGAGCTGATGTCCCTTTCTTCTTTCTTAATAAGCCGGCGTTACTGACTGGCATTGGCGAAAAAATATCTGAAATTTCCGTGAAAGAAAAATACCACTGCTTGTTGGTTAAACCCATTCGCGGAGTTTCCACGGAAGCTTGTTATAAGATTTGCGATAAATTTGAGCGTCTAAACATTAATACGGAAAATGTTGTTCTAGGTTTAAAAAATGGCGATGAAAAAATGATTAAGGACAATTTCGGGAATGATCTAGCCTTACCTGCCGCTTCTTTGGTTCCTGAGATTGATGATGTACTTAAGACCTTAACTGGTTTAGGATTTAATTTAGTAGGAATGACTGGATCTGGATCTTGCTGTTTTGCTTTGACAAAAGATCGGAAGCAAGCTAAAGAAGCTTTTAAGAAACTGGAACACTCATCCTATCTTGTTCGCCTTTGCGATATTATAAAATAATTAAAAGGAGAAATTTATGAGTAGAAACGCGATTATTCTCGCCGCAGGAAAAGGAAGCAGAATGAAATCAAAGAGAGATGATATATCTAAAGTCTCTTTTCCAATCCTTGGACAACCTTTAGTAAAATATGTAATCAACGCTTTAAAGCCTCTTCACTTAGAAAAATTGGTAGCTGTCGTTGGCTTTGGTGGAAAGACGTCTGAAAAGGTTGTTAAGGACGACTGTGATGTGGTTTGGCAACATGAGCAAAAAGGCGCTGGACACGCTGTAATGATGACGGCTCCAATTCTTGAAGGGAAAGACGGGGAAACGATCGTTTGCTGCGGGGACACTCCTTTATTATCTTCCGAAACATTGGAAAAGATGTTTAAGTATCACGAAGAAAATCATAACGATTTAACGGTTATGACCTTTGTTATTGATAACCCTTTCGGATACGGAAGAATCATCAAGGAAAACGGACGTTTCATGAGGATTGTTGAACAAAGAGATACAAATGAAGAAACCGCTAAAGTAAAAGAAGTTAACGCCGGCGTTTATATCTTCAACAACAAGGAACTTTTCGAAGCTTTAAAGAATCTTAAAACAGATAATGCAGCTGGCGAATATTACATCACGGACGCCATTGAAATCTTCGTTCAAAAAGGATTGAAAACCGATACCTTCTTGGTTGATGACATTACCGAAACGCTTGGCGTAAACGATAGAGCGCAATTAGCGACAGCCGCCAAACTTCTTCAAAGACGCATCAATCATCAACATATGGTCAACGGCGTCACGATTGAAGACCCAGAAAACACTTATATCGCTCCAGGAGTCAAGATTGGCGCCGATACAATCATTAAACCAGGATCTTATATAATGGGCGAAACGGTTATTGGCGAGGAATGCGTTATTGGTCCTAATGCTGTTGTTTATTCCGGAAGAATCGCTGACAACGAAATTGTAAAGCCAAACGAAGTAAGATAATCATTTTAAGATACCAAGTCTCTATTCTAATGAATAGAGATTTTCTTTTATGCTCATTTGTGCTTGTTATTGAAAGATCTAATTGATTTTTAACAACAAAATGAGCAAAAACGATTTTTTAAAATATATGTGATAAACTTTTCACGATGAAAGTTATTGCAGTTGATTTAGGAGCAACGAGCGGAAGAGTGATGACGATCGCTCATGAAAACAATATTTTTTCTTGCAAAGAAAATTTGAGATTTTCAAATCGCGTTTATGCAGATGAGAGTGATTATTTGTGCTGGGATTTTAAATACCTTTTGAGCAACGTCATCGAAGGTATAAATCTTTCTTTAAAAGAGAATGATGATATCGCGTCAATTGCTATCGATACGTGGGGTGTTGATTATGGCTTGATTGATAATAGAGGGAATTTAATTCATGACCCGCACTGCTATCGCGACCACCACTCCTTTGACTCTCAAAAACAAGTGCTATCTAAAATTCCATTTCCGAAGATCTATTCTTTAACGGGAATTCAAAATCTGCATTTCAACACAATCTATCAATTGGCCGAAGAACGTATAGATTTTAAAGAGGTTGGCTCCTTTCTTTTGATTCCTGATTTGATAGCTTATTTTTTAACAGGAGAGAAACGTTTAGAAGAAAGCAACGCCTCAACAACCTCCCTTTACGATCGTTCTAAAGAAAAAATGTCGGAAGAACTTCTTAAATTGATTAACGTTCCGGAGAGAATTTTTCCAAAAACAATAAAACCAGGCCAGACATATGGTTATTTAAAAAAGGAATTTTTACCTGATGGCTATAGAAATGTCAAGATTATCGCTTGCCCAACACACGATACAGCCTCTGCCGTCCTTGGAACAAATGGCGTTGGCGATTTTGCCTATATTTCCAGCGGAACTTGGTCTTTGATTGGCGTTGAACTTAATGCACCGCTTATTAATGAAGAATCGTTGAAATACAACTTCACGAATGAAATCGGATATGGGAACACAATACGTTTTTTGAAAAACACAATGGGAATGTTCTTAATGAACGAAATTAGAAACGATTATAAGAAACATGGCATTGAAATCAAAATAAGCGATATCGTTCCCTTAGTAATATCAGCTAAAGATTTGAATTCCGTTATTGACGTCAATGATGCTATTTTTGAAGAACCAGGCGACATGCTAAAGAAATTAGATACATATCTCACGCAGACTCGTCAAGAAAAGCCGACAACCCCTGGAGAAACCTTGAAACTCATATATAAATCAATGGCGATTAGTTATAAAAAAATTATTTCTCAGCTCGAGAAATTAACTTCAAGGAAAATTAGCTCCATTCTAATTGTGGGAGGAGGAAACCAAGCCGAAATACTTAATCAATATTTGGCTGATGAATGTCAGATTGACGTTATAACCGGTTCAAGTGAAGCGACAATTTTGGGTAATGCCCTATCTCAATTTATCGCTTTAGGAGAAATAAAAGACGTAAATGAGGGAAGAAGACAAATTTCCTTATCAATATCTTCAAAAACTTATCACCCACATATATAAAAATATCAGGAGGAAAAATATGACAATTGAAGAAAATTTTGAAAAAGCCAAAAAGGAATACGAAAGTGCTGGCGTTGATGTTGAAAAAGCGTTGGAAAGAGTAAAAAACATTCCAATCTCAGTGCATTGTTGGCAGGGCGATGACGTTTTGGGTTTAGAAGGTTGCACCACCCTTGAAGGCGGCATCCAGACAACGGGAAATTATCCCGGCAAGGCCCGTAATAAAGATGAGCTTATGCAGGATATCAAAAAAGCTTTTTCTTTGATGCCTGGTAAAAAAAGACTCAATTTGCACGCCTCGTACGCAATTTTAGGCGAAGATGCAGGCAAAGTCGATCGCGATAGATACACTTATAAATATTTTGAGGAATGGACGAACTTCGGCAAAGAAATAGGACTCGACGGAATTGATTTCAATCCAACTTTCTTTTCGTCTCCGAAAGTAAAAGATAATCTAACTCTTTCTTCACCCGATGAAGAAACGAGGCATTTTTGGATTGAACACGGTAAGAGGTGCTTGGAGATATCAAATGAATTTGGTAAAGCATTTGGAAAACCATGCATGATGAACATCTGGATTCCAGATGGATACAAAGATGTTCCATCTGATAGATTATCGCCCCGTCTCCGCTTAAAAGAATCCCTAGATGAAATACTCAATACCGAAGGATGGGAGAGAAAATATGTCATTCCGACAGTTGAATCGAAAGTTTTCGGAATCGGTCTAGAGTCGTATACCGTTGGCTCAAGTGAGTTTTATCAAAACTACGCAGCAACGAAAGGAATCACCTGCTTGATGGACATGGGGCATTACCATCCAACGGAAGTCGTATCGGACAAAATACCTTCGCTTCTTTGTTTCTATGACAAACTTGCCTTGCATGTTTCTCGTCCGGTTAGATGGGATTCTGATCATGTCGTGATATTTGATGATGAATTAAAAGAAGTAGCAAAAGAAATCATCCGTAATAATGCTGAAAATAAAGTTATGATCGGCTTGGATTATTTCGATGCCTCGATCAATAGAATCGCTGCCTGGGTCACCGGAGAAAGAAGCATGGAGAAAGCTTTGTTATATGCTGCCCTTTTACCAAATGACGAGCTTGCTATGTTAGAAAAGGAAGGTAACTTCACGAAACTAATGTACATGCAAGAAAAGGTCAAGATGCTGCCTTTTGGAGATATCTGGAATGAATACCTTAGGCGCGAAGGCCTTGACGATGACTATTACGAAGATGTGATGAAATACGAAAAAGAAGTCTTATCTACGAGGAAATAAAAAATGAAAAATATCTTAAACGCTCCGTTTTTACGTGAATTTTCCAAAACGGCATCAAATATGTATCGTTTAGGATGGGATGAAAGAAATGGTGGAAATATCTCTTATCTTTTGAAAGAAAATGAAATAAAAGAGTATCTAGACACCAGCAACGTTATACGTGTCATTCCCTTAGCTGGCATTCATCAATCGTCATTTGATGCCAGACCTCTTGCTGGCAAATATTTCTTGGTCACAGGAACTGGAAAATATTTTAAAAACGTTGAAGAAGACCCTGAGACAAACGCAGGAATCTTTAGGATTTCAAAAGATGGCAAATCAGTAGAACTCTTATGGGGATATAAAGATGGGGGCAGATTTACAAGCGAGCTCCCTGCTCATCTTATGTCTCATATGGCTCGTTTAAAGAAAGATCCAGATAACAGAGTCGTCATGCATTGTCATCCAACAAACATTCTTGCGATGACCTACGTTCATCCTTTAGATGAAAAAACCTTCTCCCACACCTTATGGACAATGTCTACAGAGTGCATTGTGGTTTTCCCAGAAGGCGTTGGCGTCCTTCCTTGGATGCTTTGCGGAACTGATGAAATCGGCATAGCTACAGCTAAAAAAATGAGTTCTTTCCGCATTGTTCTTTGGACTAATCATGGCATTTATGGAGCCGGAAAAACGCTTGATGAAACATTTGGGCTAATCGAAACCGTTGAAAAGGCCGCAACGATTTATAACTTAATAGGTAATCGCCCAATATTAAACAACATCACCGATGAAGATATGGCCCAATTAATCCACATCTTCAAGATAGAAAATCAAGTGCGTTGGGATTTCCTAAGCGTTAAGGAATAAAATCCCACTAGCAAAAAAAGGTTGGTAGCTTCTCCCTATCAACCTTTTTATTTGTTAACGATGTTAATTAAACGTTTTCTGTATTCGTTTATCAAATCATCGTCAGCATTTGTGATTATCAAATCATAATTATCTAATGAAGATGTTTTGTATAAACATGAATGATTAAATTTTGTCTTATCGAGCAAAAGGAGCTTTTTCTCGCTTCTGGAAGCAGCAACTTTCTTTAGTTCCATTGTCTCTAAGGTTTGTTCGTAACTTCCATCCTTATCAATTCCCGCACAGCCAGAGAGAAACAAATCAAACTTAAAGGAATTGAGCATGTTTGTCGCAAAAGGGCCGGTAGTCGAAAATGACGAATATATAATTTGACCACCAAGGAAAATGACTTTGACGTCTTTCTTTTTTTCTAACATCACCGCCAACTGAAATCCATTGGTAACGATTGTTTTGTGAGAGAGATCAATTTTACTCAAAAGCGCTAAGCACGTTGAAGAATTGTCAACAAAC
>CAVGNL010000053.1:0-3190 GCA_963630455.1 Prevotella sp. CAG:755 | reverse complement strand
GCAGGGAAGAAGCCAGGAGTAGGAAAGAAAATCCTCCAGGTGATTTTCAATATTTTCTGGGCGATTTTCGGAGGACTTGGAATGGCGATTGAATGTTTGTTCGCAGGAATTGGAACATGCATCATGATTATTCCAATCTTCTTTGGAATTCCTGGAGTTTATTTCAGGGTTATGGGTTTGGCTTTCGCCCCGGCTGGAAAGAAAGTTGTTCTTAAATTTAGCTCCCATCCAGTTAAAAACGTTTTCTATTGGATTTTAGGTGGTCTTTTTGTTGCCGCTGGTTCTTATCTTTGGGGCGCATTGCTTTGCTGCACGATCATTGGCATCCCTCTAGGTTTACAGCAATTCAAGTTCGCTAAATATTTCTTAGCTCCATTTGGGGCCAGAGTCTATAAAGACGGACAAGAAATCGCCATGGACAAAAAGGAATTAGCGGCTAAAAAAGCCAAAGAAGCCCAAGAAGCAAAAGAAAAAGCGGCCTTGGCACAACAAGAAGCGCTTATCAAAGCCGCAGCCCAAGCCAATAAACCACAACGCAGCATCGATGATCTTGCTAAATTGAAAACGCTTCTGGATCAAGGCGTTATCACTCAAGAAGAATTTGATAAATCTAAAAAAGAAATTCTCGGAATCGATTAATTAATCGTTCCAATTTCGAAGGCCTTCGTTATTCGGAGGTCTTTTTTATCGATTATGGTTTTAAGCCCTGCTGATATACACTCCGTCATTCTTAATGGGTTCTCTATTTTTAGCACAAAAATTTAATGGGACAAAATTATTCGACAATTGTGAAAAGAATAAAAATAGAATCTGAAGTTTGTAAAAGCGGCATAAATTCCGATGCCAATTTCTAAAATCTTATTATAGCGGAAACCTTTGCTACCGTTTTGCATTTCAATTTAACAAAAAAAGATCACCTAGGCAAATGCCATCAATGACCATTGTTCTTATTTTTGGAAGATCTATGACGAACTCAAACGAATCAATATTGTTCGGATATAAATCTACTGGCGGAGGAATAGGGATTCGAACCCTAGCGCAGTGTTACCCGCCTACGAGCTTTCCAAGCCCGCCCCTTCGACCACTTGGGTATTCCTCCGTTTGCCAATTAAGGCAAGTTGAATTATAAGTTTTTTTGTAACTGCAAGCAATTACTTTTTGCAAAATCAGAAACATGGTTGAAAAACAAATCAATAAGCAACTTGGATTAATGATTTTTACTTATTGAAAGCTTGTTTATTCCTGTTCAATATTCCTCTTTGGAAAAGTATAATTAAAGCCATGAAAGAAATTACGATCACGAAGGCTAATGATGGGCAGCGAATTGAGAAATTCGTTCGTCATTATCTTTCTGAAGCTCCTTTGGGATACATTTATAAAGCGTTTAGAAAGAAGGACATAAAAATCAATGGGCATTGGGTGAAAAAAGACGCTATTGTGCATGAAGGCGATGTCGTTAGAATTTATGTCACTGAAAACCAGTTAGAAGATTTTGCAAAGCCGAAGGAAATCTTTTCAAAGCCTTTCAATCATCCGATCGTTTATGAAGATGGAAACATTCTTTTGGTTAATAAACCATCTGGATTATTGGTTATGGGAGATGAAAAAGAAAAAAGAGTGACTTTGGCCAACGATGTTCTTTCATATTTATACGGAAAGGGAGAATATTCGCCAAACGATTCCTCTTTCACCCCATCTCCAGCCCATAGATTGGATCGAAATACATCGGGAATTATCGCTTTTGGGAAAACTGACGAGGCTTTGAAAGAACTTACTTTGCTCTTTAAGGAAAGAAACAATATCGATAAACGATATCTTGCCCTAGTGGCAGGCATTCCAGATCGTGATGAAGGGGAAATTAGAGCCCCTCTTTTAAAAGATGAAAGCAAAGGATTGGTTACGGTTTCCAAAAACGGAAAAGAGGCCATAACAAAATATAAGGTTATTGAAAAATACAATGACTGTTCTTTGCTTGAATGCGAGCTTCTTACTGGAAGGACGCATCAAATAAGAGTTCATCTTGCTTATATAGGCCATCCGATTGTTGGGGATGGAAAATACGGCAATTTCGAAATTAATAGACTTTTTAAGAATAGATACCGCGTATCCAATCAATTCTTAATCGCCTATTCTCTATCTTTCAAGGATGTTGGTGGCGCTCTGAGTTATCTTAGCAACAGAACATTTAAAATAAGTTTGGAAAAAGAGCAGAAAGCACTTTTAGATTTACTCAAAGTTAGTAAAATATAACCGCTAGGGAGGGAACCATGGAAAACATAGTTAGTAAAAATTTCGAACGTTGGATTAAATCCGATAAGTTAAGCGAAGAAGAAAAAGAAGAGCTTCGTAAGATGAGCGAGGAAGAAAAGAGCGACGCTTTTTTCAAGGATGCCGAATTCGGAACAGGCGGCATGAGAGCCAAAATAGGCTTGGGAACAAACCGCATTAATAAATACATCATTCGTCGCGTTACTATTGCTTTCGGACTTTACCTTAAGAAAACATGCCCAAATATTGAAAATAAGGGAGTAGTGATTTCCCATGACAATCGTTTCTTTTCGAGAGATTTTGCTATTGAAGCCGCAAACATTCTTAATGCCGAAGGAATCAAAACCTATCTTTTTGATAGCCTCCGCCCAACTCCAGAGCTTTCTTTCGCTGTAAGATTTATGCACGCAGGCGCGGGAATAATGATTACCGCTTCGCATAATCCCAAGGAATATAACGGATATAAGATCTATGATGAGACAGGCTGTCAGCTAGTTCCTTCGCAAGTTAGTGGCCTCCTTTCGATATTGTCATCTCTTCCTAATGAGTTAGAAGTGGAAGTGCCTTCATCTTCCAAAAAGAATGAAACGATTATTCTTCCTAAAGATGTTGATGATACATATTGCAAATTGGTTGAAAAATGCCAGTTGAATCCCGATATGCGAAAAGATGATTTTAAGATTATCTATTCTCCTCAGCATGGAACATCCTATGAAAACGCAATGCGTGTTTTTAAAGATTGCGGGTATAACGTTATTCCCGTAAAAAAGCAATGCATTCATGATCCGGCATTCGGAGGAACCCTTTCTCCTAACCCTGAAACCGCCGAAAGTTTCATCGAATCAATAAAATTAGCCAAAGAAGAAAACGCCAATCTTTGCGTTATGACCGATCCTGATGGTGATAGGTGTGGCCTTGCTTA
>CAVGNL010000052.1:0-8517 GCA_963630455.1 Prevotella sp. CAG:755 | reverse complement strand
GCTCTAATCTTTGATTCATTATTTGCCAAAATTTGGCCTCATCCTTGCCTGAAGAGCAGGCCGCATCAACAAGATTCAAGGTAACAACGCCTTGGTTAAACCTTCCGTAATACCTATGTTCTCCAGGAAGATAATCCAAGGCACCAGAAATGTTGCCAACCCCTGCATCCGTAAAACGATCCGGAGTTAAGAAAGACCTACAACCCATGCACGGATATACATCGCCTTTGAGTTCCTTCATCATTTTCTCTGAAATGTAATCAGGAACCATACGCTTAGCCGTGCATTCGGCAGCTAACTTCGAAAGATAAAAATACTTGCTGCCTTCTTCGATGTTATCATCTTGCAAAACATATATTAATTTAGGGAAAGCCGGAGTTATATAAGCTCCCGTGCGATCTTTTACGCCAAGAATGCGTTGCTTAAGCATGACTTCCGTGATCAAGGCGAGATCATCTCTTGTTTGGCCTTCTGGCAATTCGTGCAAATAAAGGAAAACCGTAACAAATGGGGCTTGTCCGTTTGTTGATTGAAGGGTTATCAATTGATATTGAATGGTTTGGCAACCGCCTTCAACCTCTTTTCTAACCTCTTGCTCGACTAAATCGTTGAATTTGTCTTCCGTTGTCTCAATGCCGGTTGAAGCAAATTCAGCCCTTAAACGTTTAGCGATTCTTTTTCTTGAAAGGTCAACGAAAGGCGCTAAATGCGACATGGTGATCGTTTGCCCGCCATATTGGCTTGAGGCAACTTGCGCTACGATTTGAGAAGCGACCGTGCAAGCGGTAGCAAAACTATGAGGACTATCAATATGGGTGCCGGAAATGCACGTTCCATTCTCTAGCATGTCCTTAAGATTAACCAAGCAGCAATTATGCATGTGTTGAGCAAAATAATCAGCATCATGGAAATGAATTATGCCTTCTTTATGAGCCTCAACGATGTCGTCAGGAAGAATGTATTTATTCGTATAGTAACGGCTCCATTCACCAGCCATATAATCTCTTTGAACAGACAAAATTGTTGGGTTTTTATTGGAATTCTCCTGCTTTACCTCTTCGTTATCTCTTTCGACAATGCCAGCGATTTTTTGATCGATGTCGCTCATTTTACGATTTTCGGCATGTTTATAACGGTAGGTTATATACAATCTAGCAACTTTAAATTTGCCAGATCCCATAAGAGCGTCTTCAACCTTATCTTGAATTTCTTCTACTGATAAATCACGCCCGGCATTTACCGCGTCTTTTTGAATTCCAAGAGCGATATTGGCTATCTCTTCAGGAGTAAGTCTTTCAGAAACGATTCCTTCTTCGTCATTGGCACCATTAATGGCATTTACGATTTTTTGGCGATCGAAAGGAACGCGTTCCCCAGAACGTTTCATAACGCAGATCTTCGTCTCTTCGATTTCCATGTTTCCATCTAATGTCTCGTCATAAAAAGTTTTCATAAATACGCCTCGGTGCAAAAAAGGAATGCTAAATATAAGTATGTCCTTTTAGCGTGTTTATTTTATGTTCTCTTATAAGTATTTCAAGCATAAACATTAACTATCTTATACAGTGTATAGCAAAGGATAAAAAACATCGATAAAATCTACACTTTTCAATATTGAATAAGATTATTTTTCCTTTTAGGTATCAATTTTATTTGTTGCTTTGTGGCTTTTCCAAATTTACCGATTTGATAAAAATGACTAACGGAAAAAGACAAGCATTTTTTCATTTAAAAATCAAGAATTTTGAAGATAATTTTTTGGCCTGTTTTTGCTGAATGAATTGCAAAGAAATCAAACTATGGAAATTGGTTTTGCTCATTTGAATCAAAAACGAACTGGAGTTAGGCAAAAGCTCCCCGCTCATTATTTATCTTTAATGATGAAGAGGAGCTTTGTTTATTTTTCTTTTACCAGATGCGAACACGTTTAGATGGGGCAAGATACATGCCATCTTTATCAGTTACGTTGAATGCCTCATACCACTCTTCGAAATTACGTGGCTGCATGTTTGCTCTTAATTCAGCTGGAGCGTGAACATCATTCGTAAGAAGCAATTGAATGTACTGTGGTTTAGCCTTCATACACCAAACCCTAGCCCAGTTTTTAAAGTATTCTTGGAAGGAAGCATCTTTAATTCCGTGCATGATTCCAAGGGTAACACCCATACCACCGTTATCGGCGATATTCTCTGAGACAATCAGCTCGCCATTTACTTTTCCGCCATAGAAGTCTATTCCATCGAATTCATCAATCATCGATTTCGTCAAGGATTTAAATGCCTTATAGTCTTCTTCTTTCCACCAATTAGCAAGGTTGCCCTTCTCATCAAAGGAGGCACCGTTATTGTCGAAAGCGTGCGATATTTCGTGGCCAATAACCGCTCCAATGCCACCAAGGTTTTCGGATTCTGTCTGTTTTAAACTATAGAATGGCTTTTGGAGAATGGCGGCAGGGAAAGTGATGTCATTAGAAAATGGGTTGTAACAAGCGTTAACCATATGTCCTGGCATCCCCCATTCGTTGCGGTCGACTTTCTTATGAAGCTTTCCAAGAACGTGCTCAATCTTCTTGGATTCTATTTTGATCATGCTTTCTAATAAAGAGTCTTTCTCATCAACTGTCAAAGAAGAGTAGAATTCATCAATTTTATCTGGATAACCCATCTTTATTGCAATGGCATCTAGTTTTAGAATAGCTTTTTCCTTGGTTTCAGGCGCCAAGAAAGAGTTATCTTTCATACGAACTTTATAAGCTTCAATGATGCGTTTAACTAGGTTAACAACATCTTTTTTAGCTTCTTCACCAAAATATTTTCTGCCGTAATAAACGCCAACAGGTTCAGAGAAAACGTCTCCCGCCAATTGATAAGCCTGCTTTTCTAAAATCGGGTCTTTCGCAATTCCGTATAAGCTTCTTCTATAGGAAGTGCTCATCTCATGCATCTCAATCGATAAGCGTTTTGCCGCCGATAATAAGAATTTTACATAACACCAGTGCTTAAATAAAACAAACGTATTTTCGTTGAAATATTCTTTGAAATTTTTAATTGCTTTCGGATCGTAGGCAATCACTCGTTGAGGAATATTTTCGCCATAAAGCTGTTTTAAGAAGCCGATGAAATCAAATGGCTTTAAATATTTGGCAGCTTCTGTTGTCTCCATCGGATTGTAATTTGCAACATAATCAGCCCATTCTAATTGGCTCTTCACTTGTTTGGCAACCAAAGCATCAAAAGCTAAAGTATCTTCTAGATATCTCTTTTGGTCTTCTTCGCTTAAAGGCGTCTTTGATAGCAAGGCTTTGGCCATGTTGCTATAAATCTCTAGAAGAGCCTTCCCTGATTTGTTATCAGCAGCATAATAAGTCGTGTCCGGAAGAATGATGCTGGGACCTAAAATAACAAAAGAATTGTTTTCGGCATTTTTCATATCAGGCTCAACTGAGGCGTTTAATGGCAAGTCAATTCCTAATAAAGCCAATTCCTTTGCTTTGGCGTTAAGATCGGCAACATCTTTAAGTTCTTCGATTTTCCTTAAGTAAGGCAAAACTGGTTTGATTCCTTCTTCATCTCTGCGCTTGACATCTAGAACCTTGGAATAGAGCTTGATCGCATCTTTTAATTCGGCTGGGGTTTCTTCACCGTTTGCAAAAGAAGCAAAATCCTTACGAAGAATTGTTTCAACCTCTTCATTTAATTCGGCAAAGCCACCCGCTGTTGGCCTATCATCCGGAATGGTGGCCTTTTCTAACCATTCGCCATTGACGGCATGGTACAAATCATCTTGAATTCTAATTTCGTTAGACATAAATAACTCTCCTAGAGGGCATATTAACACTTTTGAAAAAACTTTCACCTTTTATCTTAATAAAAAAGAGACACCCTTATTTGATGTCTCCCGTTTTCCACAGATATATGCCACCGCTTAGAACTCCAGCTACGCGTATGGATATGTTCCCCTTAACGTATACTGTTGCTCCAGGCAAACTTGATAATGTCGTTGTTTCGAAACCGGCTTCGATCAATTTTTCCCTATATTTATTTAAGAAAGATGAATTGCCAGTCGGTGTTCTTGAAAAGACCTCTAATTCGAGAATTGAATCAGTTACCAACCATTGGCCATAAGTTTCCTCATCATACAAATAAGGAACGTTGTCGGCCTCCTCGGGAAAATATTTTTGAAGATATTTGTATACCGTCTCATTTTCATCTTTCCAAGAAGTAGGTTCCACCCATGTAGGCAATTCACTCAATTTGTCTTTTAGACCATCTTTCAAAGTCACTTCATCATCATATTTGAAACTTAAGGTCTCAGAACCAGAAGAAAACAAACCATCACTATAGCTATAGGAAGCGGAAACGACTACTTTTTTATCTGGATCGATTTTTAGCTTAAATGTCGATGGCAAAAAATCTTCGGAATTGGTGCCTAAAATCATGCCATCTTTGACAGATTTAAGAACGTACGAATCAAACATGAATTCGTTGTCGCCCGTCTTAACAAAGAGATTTGGAGATAAAGAAAATCCAATTAAAGACGATAAATTTCCCATCTTTTCTGAACCATTTGTCTTTAAAAGATCATCAGTAAGAAGAAATCTTTGATATGAAGTATTGCTTGTTTTTGTATAGCCATATAAAAGAGATTGATCACCATTGCCTGTATAATATTTCTTCTCTTTTGTAAGAGTATCTAAGTCATAAGTCGTTATGAACTGATTATTTGCAGTTCGATCATCTTGTGCTATGACTTGAAATTTATGCGTGCCGTCAAATTTCTTAAAAGCGCTTTCCAATATTTTATTGTCTTCTTTTTTGGCATACGGAGTCGGATGTGTGATTTCCCTATCATCGACGACTTTGCAAGTGATTGTCGTTTCGTAATAAAAGGATGTTCCATCTTCATAAGTATCCGTAGCTATTTGATAAGTGAAGACAACCTCGTCTATCAAACCTTTTTTGGTCTTGACATCAATCCATTTAATGCCGTTTTGTCCATTGAAGCTACAAAGGCTATTGAAAAACGATGAATGATTGTATCCATAATAACGGTAATCGTTCTCTCCGATTTTTCTGAACGCTTTGAGTTCATTCGTCAAAAAATCTGAGCAAGAAGGATATGTGGATTCCCAGGTGTAATATTTAGAGAACTTCTCTTCAGAAAGCTCGTTCTTGTTGTTTAATCCGATATAAGAAGGAATGCCGTCTGAGTTATTCCTTATTAAGGTGGTAAGAGTTCTAGAAGTGCTAACATCAATCGAAGTGCGTTCGTATTCCGTCGTCGAACGATTGATTTTTTCCTTGGCGACAACCCCTCCATCTCCGTTAAGTATTTGCACAACCGACTCGTTGTCTAAAGAAATAACATCGTTATCATTTTGAAATATCAAAGGAGAAGCTTCCGTAAGAGTCAAAGAATCCATCTTCATCTCATAATTTTCGGCTAGATAGTTATCGATGATCTTATTGTATGTATTCCCAACATTTTTAAAAAAGCCGTGCGTCCCTTCAACATCGACAATTTGATATTTGCTATTGAAAGCTTGAAGAAGGAACTCGATGTTATTATCACTATCAAAAGAAAGCTTCGCACGATAAAAACTATCGTTTTCTACTTCTTCTTCTGAATAGCCCATCATTAAGGCGATAGCCTTTATAACGGACTTATTTGTCGTTTGCAAAAAACCATCTTTGAGTTTGAATTCTTTTTCTTCCAACAATGTGGCATCCAAATCCAACATGTAATTAAAAGAAGAGAGAGATGTATATGGTTTTTTCGTAGAGTAAAGATCGCCACTCATCAGTGGAGAAAAAAGCTGAACGTCTTTTTTGGTTATGCTGAACTGATAAACAATTTCTTCAGATTGGGTATATTCTTCATCAAAGCTTTTTAACGTCAAAAAACCGGCCGAATAATCCGGGTAGTAAATATATTTCTGCGTATAAAGAATTTCATTTATATCAGTATTGAGAAAATTCTTCTGATAGATAGTGAAATTATTGCTTGTGGACACTTTTCTTAGAGATTCAATCATATTTGCGGCATTAAGCTCTAACGGCAAAACTTCCTCCTTGCTCGATGAGTTAGAGGAAGTTACGTTAGAAGACGTTTCCAAAGGAAATTCATCAGAAGATAAATTCAACGATGAATTTCCATCAACGCCGCAAGAGGTAAGAATTAAGCTAAGAAATACAAGTGATATTTTGTTTTTTCTCATTTTTTATTTCACTGATTGAATGAGAATGAAAACGCCGTTGTCATCGGTGATATATTTGCTATCCTGATCCATCAAAGGATCGGCATCGTATCCATCGCCTTTATCAGCAATCTCATTAGCCTCTGCAACGGTGATTACTTCAATTGTAAGATCTATATCAAAGTCTGTTCCGAGTACCCAAACATTCTCTCCGAAGAACGACAAATAATAATCATAATTGTAGTTTTCTATCTCATCTGATGCGGCTTGAGTCATGCCAGCCTCTTCAAGCAAGGCGTTATAAGAAGCGATTAAGGCTTTATTTGCATTGGCATCAGTACCGGTTTTGCAAATCAATCCAAGGCCAAATCCACGTTGATAATTAAAGGCACTATCGTATATCCATTCGCATTCCTCTTCTGTTTCGAAAACCGGGATGTAATCATCTGGATTGTGAGCAGTACCATCATCATCAACCGTTTCAAAGAACGTTGTAATGGCATTGGCGGCATCGGCAGTAATGTTTTTCCAAGAAGCTTTCGTTTTTTCTTCAGAAGAAGTTGAAGAACCGGAAGAAGATTCTTCGGATGAGCTAGATGATTCCTCAGATGAGCTTACAGACTCTTCAGATGAGATAGACGAAGAGTCTTCTTCGGAATTTGAAGATGAAGCCCCCCCCTCGGAGTTCGACGAGCTTTCGGCAGAAGCAGAAGATTCAGACGATGCTACGCTGCTTGAAGCTGATGCTGATTCATTGCTGGATGCTTCTTTGCTCCCGGAAGAATTTGTTTTGTCTCCACAAGAGACAAGCAAGGCACTCGCAAGAACGAATGGAATTAATTTTGTTTTTTTCATGTTGTTTTTTCTCCTAAAAATACTCTAAAAACACTACAAAGGTTTTTAAGAAAGTCAACGATTATTTTTCTTTACAAACGTTTATTTTCAGAAAAAGTATGCTTTTCAACAACGCAAATCCAAAAGATGTTTAAAATCAAATGATTGATCTTAGATAAGAGAATCGGTTTCCGTTCACTAAACAACAAAAAAGAGTGGCTAAATGCCACCGCTGATTGTTTTTAATGGTGGAACATAACGGGATCGAACCGTCGACCTCCTCGTTGCGAACGAGGCGCTCTCCCATCTGAGCTAATGTCCCAGCAAGTCCATATTATAAAATTCCTCGAAAGAAAATAAAATCTCTTTTTCATAACTTATTCTCTAAAATCTAGTGTCATTTAATTTCAGCACATATCATCTATATTTTTAAGGGTAACGAAAACATGAAATTTTTGAAAATCATTTTTCTCTATTTTCATGCTTAATTTTTTCTTTCGATGAATGCGTTGTTTTTCTTTATTTAATACATTGTCTAAGGCAATTTTCAAAGAGATTGTAAAGATTTTTGCCTATTTCTTAGACCAGCTCTGAACTCAGAAAAGTCAAGTATCCAATTTAATGAAAAATGAATTTTAAATAATGCCATGAAGAAAATCATTGGAATCATTGACTTGAAAAGCTTCTATGCTTCATGCGAATGCGCGGCAAGACACTTAGATATATTTAAAACGCCCCTTGTTTGTTGCGATCCTTATCGCTCCTCATCTTCTGTCGTCATGTCTGTAACGCCGTATTTAAAAGCCAAATATGGTTTGCCGAATGTCTGCAGAAGAAGGGATTTACCAGATGTGCCTGGAATGATATATGCCGTACCTAGGATGTCTTACTACCTCCAAATGTCTTCTAGGGTCGTGGGGATTTTTTTGAAATACGTTTCTTATGAAGATCTGCATGTGTATTCCGTGGATGAAAGTTTTTTGAATCTTTCTCCTTATATGAATTTATATGGCTCACCAGAAAGAATGGTGAAACTAATTCAAAAAGAAATAAAGGATAGCTTAGGATTAATCGCGACAGCAGGAATCGGGCCTAATATGTTCTTAGCCAAAATAGCTTTGGATAGCGAAGGGAAAAAGAAAGAGCCGTATTTAGCTAGATGGACATATGAAGATGTCGAAAAGAAGCTTTGGAAAATAAAACCGATAAATAAAGTATGGTCAATAGCAGATGGAACAAAAAAACATCTATCACGCATAGGAATCAACAGTTTGGAGGCTCTTGCAAAAGCGGATGTTTCTCTCCTTCAAAAAGAATTCGGCATCATGGGAATTCAGTTAAAAAACCTTGCTAATGGGATAGATGATTCCGATATAAGAGAAAAAGTAATTCCCCTTAATCCTTCTTTATCTAATGGCCAGACTTTGAAGAAACCTCTAAAACCAATCGAGTGTGAGCTTCTTCTTCGAGAAATGATTGATGACTTA
>CAVGNL010000051.1:0-8157 GCA_963630455.1 Prevotella sp. CAG:755 | reverse complement strand
GTGAATTCGTTATTTCATCAACGCCGTTTTCGATTAATGAGTCATTTAAAAGTCTTTATGAGGCTTTTTCTTCCTCGCTGATTCCGTTCCTTTTGATTGAAATGTTTGGCGTTTGTTTCATAGAATCTTCTTTAGTTTATCATTCTTTTCTCGAAAGGAGAAAACAGGCGGCGATCCTTACCGCCCTTGGCGCAAAAGAAAGAGATGTTAAATTCATTTATCAAATCGAGCCAATAATAACTAATCTATTAGCATGTTTTGTTTCTTTGGCCCTCTCCTTTCCAGCAAGTATTTTCTTATCCAAATTCATTGAAAGAAAAATGAGGATTCCAATGATGATTAAAATTCCCTATTTGGAATATTTAGGAACACCTTTGTTTCCGGCGATTGCCTTGCTTTGCCTTTCTGTTTTCTCCGCCGTCATCTCTTCTTCCGTTCCGCTTGCAATAACAAGAAGAAGAAACCTTTTGGAGGAATTAAGAGACGAATGAAGTGCCTTGAGATTGAAGAAGTAAGAAAAAATTTCGGTAGCCAAAAAGTATTAGACGGTGTTTCTTTTTCTTTTCCTGACCATGGCATGTATTGCATAGTTGGAGATTCAGGATCTGGTAAGTCAACTTTATTTGAAATATTGTCTGGGATTGATACTTCCTATACAGGTGAAGTGTTCTTATATGGAAAGTCTTTTTACGATATGAGTGAAGATTCTAAGGCCGATGTACGACTTAAATATATCGGTTTTGTGAGACAAAATTGCAATCTTTTCGAACTTGAGAGCGCTCTAGATAATGTTGCCTTTCCGCTCATTGGTTTAGGAAACAAAAAGAAGACAAGAAAAAGAAGGGCTGTAGAAACGCTTGAGTATCTTGGTTTAAAAGAAAAAGCCGATCAAAAGGTAAATACTCTATCTGGAGGGGAAAAGCAAAGAGTCGCCATTGCCAGAGCCTTAGTCACGGATCCGAAAATAATTCTTGCCGACGAGCCAACCGGAGCCTTGGATAAGAAAAACAGCGTGGATGTATATAGGATTTTCAAAGAAATCTCGTTAAATAAACTTGTTATCGTTGTTACGCATGATGTCGAGTTGGCGAGAGAATACGCAGATGTAATTATTCGCCTGGAGAATGGTAAATTCAAATTTGAGCAAACAGGCGAAAAGGATATTAAGGAAAACCATATCATCACCTTTAAAACGTCGAAAAAAGAAAAACCATCCTGGAGTTTCCTAACGTGGATTAAGCATTCGATAAATATATTTAAAGCTAAACGTATTCGAAGTTTTTTAACGATTTCGATCATATCAATTTCCTTGCTTTTGCTAGGCATATCCCTTTATGTGAAGAAAGACTTAAAAAACGAATTGAATTCCGCTTTAAACGTTTGGACGGGAGCTAATGGAATATCTTTAAGAAGCACCAATGAAAACGCAACGACTTTTGGCAAAATTATTTCAGCCGAAAAAGAAGAAATCGACAAACTGGTGTCAAAATACGATTTCATTAAGGATTATGGAATCAATTATCTTTGCTCGTATGAAAATTATTTTAAGGATGGGAACGAATTCTATTTTGATTCTTTCGGAAAGAAAGAAACGATTAAAACACTAGGGGTGAGAAACATTAATGAATACTTATGGTTAGAGGATGTCAGCATTGAAAAAACCATTTATCCTGAAAGACCAACTGTCATGGAAGATGAACAAATTGTTCTTTCTCTTCCATATGCTAATATGATCAGCATGTGCTTGTCGTTGCATATAGAAAGAAGCTACGAATCACTGGGCAGATATCTTTTAAAAAAACCATTGGAGATATTTCTTGAAACCACCAATGAATCATGGGGTTATGCCGATAGGCAAATGTTTGTTTTGGTGGGCGTGTTCGAGGAAGACACTCCGACCATTTACCACTTGCGACATGACTGGAATGAATATGTCTTTGAGGATTCGATGGGTTTTCCATCCGCTAACGATGACGATTCCTCTTTGCCTTGGATTTTGAGAAAAACTTATTACGTAGTGCCAAGCAAAAATAAAGATGATTTTTTCATGCAAGCAAGAAAGAATATGTTGTTAGACAGATTTGTTTTTGAAAGAGACTCATACGAATATGATCAAAGCCATAATGACAAAAGAAAGGCTTCAAAATCAAATAGATTTTATGTTTATCAAGCCGATAAAGACTCTTTAAAATACGAATATTTAAATGAAATAGCTTTGAAATATGGCTTTGAGTATTATTCATTTTTCGGTGAGTCTTCCTACGTTTCTTTTTCTAATGGAATGGTTTCTGGATTTGCTTGTCCTTTTTTCTTGAGTGATTCAAAGGAAAGGGTTATTTCCATAAGTGAGTCGATGTCTAGAATCAGGAAAGAAGAAATGTATCTCACGCCCGATTTGCCATCTAATGTTTCTGCTGGGCATTATTTGATGGATAGAAATTCAGCTTTAACCATATCCAATGATTTTTCTTTGTTGATCGAGGGAAGAACTCCTCTTTTTTCTAATGAGATTTGCCTTTCCGAAAAGCTCTACAAGAAATTCGACGAATCAAAAACTTTATATTGTGAAGGCGTGATTTCAAATAAAGAAAACGGGGAGTATGTCGAGAATGAATATCGATTAGGGGAATTAAAGGTGGTCGGCTTGGTTAAAGGGGATAAAGAGACGATTTATGTGAATCCAACTTGGTCTATAGATTATTTTCGCGATGAATTGGGGATGAGCTCGTTTTCATTGGAACCTAAAAAAGCTATTTTTTATTGCGACAATAATGTATCTGAGACAGTGATCCCCTTGCTTTCAAACAAATATCCATCACTTAGATTTTCTGACACATCCTTGCAAATTGAATCCTCTATAAGCGAAGTAATTGAATACGCTGAAATCGTCTTAAAAGCGGCTAGCATAATGACAATAACGATTGCCGGATTCTTATATTTAACGAATGCCCTCTTGCTTACTTTGGAAAATAAGCGTGAAGCTATTTTGCTATTTGAATTAGGAGTTAGAAGAAGTAATATTGTCGATTCGTTTGGAGCTAATGTCTTATTGAGCAGTTTTTTATCTCTTTTATTTGCCTCAATATCGATGATTTCAGCTGAGTTCAGCGTCAATAAATCCTTACAAGACAATTTCGGAACGTCATCTAATTATTTTAAATTTGATCTATTTCCAATTCTAATTATGTGTCTGTTTGTTTTTGCCGGAACAGCTATTTCGATAATTTATTTAAGAACATGGGTTAGCAAATGCAAATTCACAAGAGAACAGGATTTTCGTTAATTGCAAAAATATTTAACAATTGTTTAGGCTATTAATTTCAAAGGTGTTAAAATTATCTCCGGTCTTGAATAAGAACGCAAGATCAGGAAGGTTAGGTACATATGAAGGGAACAGTCAAAAAATTCTTCAAAGATAAAGGTTTCGGCTTTATTCATGGAGAAGATGGAAAAGACTACTTCTTCCATTATAGCGCCATCCAAATGGATAACTACAAAACAGCTGAAATCGGCGAAAACGTTGAATTCGAACCGGTTGAATCTGAACGTGGTTTGCGCGCCAATAGTGTTAAGAAAGTTGACTAACCAAAACTAGTTTTTTGAGATATTACGCTATTTCATGGAATGTTTCTTTGAAATGGCGTTTTTCTTTCGTTCCAATTATGAGACCATAGAGATATAATCTCTAACGTAAGTTTAAGGAAGTAATATTAAATATGTCACTAAAAGCAGGAATAGTCGGTCTTCCGAATGTCGGAAAATCAACATTGTTCAATGCCATAACCAACTCGCATGTTTTAGCTGAGAACTATCCATTTGCAACAATCGATCCAAATAGCGGCGTGGTTGTTGTTCCTGATGAACGTCTTGATTATCTTTGCGGAAAATACAACCCTAAGAAAAAAGTTAATGCCACATTTGAATTTTATGATATTGCAGGCTTAGTGCGTGGCGCGTCAAAAGGCGAAGGTTTAGGCAATCAGTTTTTGGCTGCCATTCGTGAATGCGACGCAATCGTTGAAGTCGTTCGTTGCTTTGAAAGCGCGAACGTTCTTCGCTATAACGACGATCCTGTAAATCCTAAAAACGATATAGAAGTAATAAATCTTGAACTATCTATGTCTGATTTAGATTCCGTAAACAATCGTATCGGAAAGCAAGAAAGCAAGGCAAGAATCACAAAAGATAAAGTTGCCATGTATGAAATGCCTATTCTCCAAACCTTAAAAGCAACGCTTGAAGAAGGCCTTCCGGCCCGTTTGGCAAAAGGCCTTTCTTCTGAACAGATGGAATATGCTAGGAAAAATTTCTTTTTGTTGACTTTAAAGCCTATTTTGTATGTCGCGAACGTCGCAGAAGATGATTATGGATCGTTAGATGCTTGTGCCAATTATCAAATGGTCAAAGCAATCGAGACCATAGAGATATAATCTCTAACGTAAGTTTAAGGAAGTAATATTAAATATGTCACTAAAAGCAGGAATAGTCGGTCTTCCGAATGTCGGAAAATCAACATTGTTCAATGCCATAACCAACTCGCATGTTTTAGCTGAGAACTATCCATTTGCAACAATCGATCCAAATAGCGGCGTGGTTGTTGTTCCTGATGAACGTCTTGATTATCTTTGCGGAAAATACAACCCTAAGAAAAAAGTTAATGCCACATTTGAATTTTATGATATTGCAGGCTTAGTGCGTGGCGCGTCAAAAGGCGAAGGTTTAGGCAATCAGTTTTTGGCTGCCATTCGTGAATGCGACGCAATCGTTGAAGTCGTTCGTTGCTTTGAAAGCGCGAACGTTCTTCGCTATAACGACGATCCTGTAAATCCTAAAAACGATATAGAAGTAATAAATCTTGAACTATCTATGTCTGATTTAGATTCCGTAAACAATCGTATCGGAAAGCAAGAAAGCAAGGCAAGAATCACAAAAGATAAAGTTGCCATGTATGAAATGCCTATTCTCCAAACCTTAAAAGCAACGCTTGAAGAAGGCCTTCCGGCCCGTTTGGCAAAAGGCCTTTCTTCTGAACAGATGGAATATGCTAGGAAAAATTTCTTTTTGTTGACTTTAAAGCCTATTTTGTATGTCGCGAACGTCGCAGAAGATGATTATGGATCGTTAGATGCTTGTGCCAATTATCAAATGGTCAAAGCAATCGCTAATCAAGAAGGAGCCGTTTGCATTCCGCTTTCTTGCCAAATCGAATATGAGATTTCTCAACTTCCAACGCAAGAGGAGAAACAAGAATTTCTTGATACGCTTGGCGTTAAAGAATCGGGTTTGGATCGCTTGGTTAAAGCTTCATATAAGTTGCTCAATCTCTCAACTTTTTTAACTTGTGGGACTGACGAATGCCGAGCTTGGACCTTTCATAATGGCATGCTTGCTCCTCAATGTGCAGGAATCATCCACACAGACTTTGAAAAGGGCTTTATTAAAGCTGAGGTTTATCCTTTCTCTGAATTCAAAAAAATAGGAGACTCTCTTGCTTCCGATATGTTTATTGGCAACGGAAGCGTCGGGGATAGAATCGAGCAAATGGTCCGAGAGGCCGGAAAGGTTCGTTCCGAAGGAAAGGAATACGCTATGAAAGATGGGGACGTAGTGTTTTTCCGTTTCAATGTCACGAAGAAATAATTGTATGAGAATAGGTTACGGAGAAGACATTCACCCACTTGTAGAAGGAAGAAAACTCATTTTAGCTGGAGTGGATATTCCTTATAATTTCGGTTTAGACGGTCATTCTGATGCGGACATTGTTTTCCATGCTATAAGTGATGCTTTGTTAGGCGCTCTTGCCTTAGGGGATATCGGAAAACTCTTTCCACCATCCGACGATTCTATAACCGGCATAGCTTCTTCAAACATTGTTTCGACGTGTTATAAATTGGTGAAAGATAGGGGTTACCATCTTATTAATTTAGATGTTTCCGTTATTGCCGAAAAACCAAAATTAGCCAATTTCATTCACCAGATGCGAGAAAATATAGCGATGTTATTAGAAACCAATATCGATAATGTTTCTGTAAAAGCGATGACAAATGAAAAATTTGATGCCATAGGCGAAGGCAAAGCCATGAAGGCTGTCGCGATGGTACTGATTGATAAGGAGTGAAAGTAATGAATAACGAAAAAGAACTTCAGATTCTTCTGGCTGAGGCAGCTAGCAAAATTGGCTTAGAAGTTAATCCGGATGATATAACGATTGAACAAAGCAAAGATAAAACTCACGGAGATTATGCGACAAATTTAGCGATGAAATCTTCTAAAACGCTTCATAAAGCGCCAAAAATCATTGCCGAAGAACTAATTTCCAATATTGCTTCTCCAAAAATCAAAAAAATCGAAATTGCCGGACCTGGATTTATTAATTTCTTTCTCAAGGAAGATTCCTTGAATGGAATAGTCGGCACAATTCTTTCAGAAGGTGACGATTACGGGAATGGGGAGAAAAAGAATTTTCGCATCAACGTTGAATTCGTTTCTGCTAATCCTACGGGTGATTTGCATTTAGGACACACTAGAGGAGCCGCTTTGGGCGATTCAATTTCTAATCTTTATGCGAAAGCTGGATATGATGTCACAAGGGAATATTACGTTAATGATTGTGGAAACCAAGTTGAGCACTTAGGCCATTCAATTCGCGAAAGATACCATGAATTATATGGAGAGACTCCTAAGTTTGGAGAAGATGATTATCACGGAGTTGACTTAATCAAAATCGCAGAATCAATTAAAAACGAATATGGCGATAGGTATTTAGTGGATAATCAAGAATCACACGATTTTTTCATTCATTTTGGAATCGATAAAGAGTTAGACAAAATCAAAAAGGACATGGCTGATTTTGGGGTGAAATTTGATAAATTCTCTTTTGAATCCGATATACGCAAGGGAGATACGATTCAAAACACAATTGAGGCCTTAAGAAATAAAGGCTATGTTTATGAACAAGATGGAGCCACATATCTCAAAACAAGCTCTTTCTTGGATGATAAAGATAGGCCAATTATCAAGACTGACGGCAAATATACGTATTTTATGCCTGATATTTGCTATCACTATAACAAACTTTCAAGGGGATATAACTTGTTGATCGATTGCTTTGGCGCTGATCATTTCGGGTATCTAAATCGCATGAGAAGTGCCTTAATGATGAATGGTTATTCGCAGGATGTGATTGATTTTGAAATTTATCAAATCGTCAAAGTTTATAAAGATGGCGAAGAAGTCAAAATGTCCAAGAGAACTGGCAAAGGCATTACGCACAGGGAACTCGTTGGAGAAGTCGGGAAAGATGCGGTGCGTTATTTCTTTTGTGAACGAAGCTCTGATGCTCACTTGGATTTCAATATGAACTTGGCCACTTCAAAAAGCAAAGACAACCCCGTTTATTATGCCCAATACGCCTACGCGAGATGCTCCTCTCTTCTTGAAATCGGAAAGGATATAGGCATTGACTCAAGCGCAAAATGCCTAACTAATGAAAAAGAAGGCGATATTTTAAAGCACCTTTCTTTATTTCCTAGTATGATTATTACCGCAGCTAATGCAAGAGCCCCTTATAAGGTTGCAGGATATATCCACGAATTAGCAAGATTGATTCATGAATATTATGCTGGGAATCGCATCATTGATAGAGATGATGTGGAAACTAGCTCATCAAGGTTGGCTCTTATAAAAGCTTGTCAAATAGTTCTTAAAAACGCCTTATCGCTGCTTGGGGTAAGCGCACCAGAAAAAATGTAACAAAAGGAGTAAAAACATGGAAAAGCAAAGTATGATTGATGTCGCCTATGCGATAGTAAAAGAAGGAGAAAAGGTTTTCACTTTCAAAGAACTTTATGATCAAGTGGCTCTTGTCCTTGAAATGGATGATGAGACAAAAATGAGAAATATCGGTATTTTTTATACCCAATTGACAGTCGATGGACGCTTTGTTGCTTTAGGAGACAACACTTGGGATTCAAGAGAACGCCATACCTATGAAAAATCTCATGATGAGTCTATTAATGAAGTTTATAACGAAGTTGAGGATGATTCCGGCGCAGATGAAGAAGATAAGCTAGAAGAAAAGGAATATAACGCCGAAATCGAAGGCAAAGAAATAATTGATACGGATGAAGAAGAGGATGGAGATTCATCATCAGAAAC
>CAVGNL010000050.1:0-3417 GCA_963630455.1 Prevotella sp. CAG:755 | reverse complement strand
GTTACCTTTCCTCCTGAAATCAAATACGCAACCTGTTTGATTTTTTCTTCAAGAGAAAGTTCTTTGACCTCCGAGAAGGTTCGCCCGTTTTTGATGGTTTTCGAGATTAGAAGATGATGGTCGGAAAGAGAGGCGACCTGTGGCATATGCGTAATTGAAATGACTTGAGTTGACAAAGATATCTCTTTGATTTTTTTTGCCACGGCTTGAGCTGTTTCGCCTGAGATTCCAGTATCGATTTCATCGAAAATAACGGTTGGCGTTTTGTTGGCTTTGATAAAGAGGGATTTAAAGGCAAGCATGATTCTAGAGGCTTCGCCACCAGAAATAGTCTTGGAAAGAGGTTTTAAGCCTTCCCCTATGTTTGTTTCAATCAAGAAGTCAACATCATCGATGCCGTTCTCTTTCAAAGAAGTCTCATCCTGTTTTCTTTCTTTGAAGATGATTTGGAATTTAGCGTCTAAAAGAAGGTCTTTCAAAGAACGAGTCAATTCTTTTTCAATCGTTTTGGCATTGTTTTTTCTTAGAAGAGTTAATTCGTTTGCTTTAGATAAAAGAAGCTTCAATGCTTCATCGCTTTCTTTCCTTTTCTCTTCGATTGTTCCCTCAAAAGAGGAATTCTTGCCTAAAAGAGTATCCAACTCTTCGAGATAAGAAATTAATTCTGGGATCTTTTTCTTGTATTTTCTTTCTAGTGAGGCAAGGTCTGAGTCTCTTTGTTCAAGATCGTCTAATCTATTTGGATCGTAGTCAAGGCCACGGAAATCTTTTTTCAGATTGGCGAAAGCATCGTTCAATTCGTAGTAACGCTCATCTATTTGTTTAAAAACGTCCTCGTATTGTTTTTGGTAGGAGGAAAGTTTTTCGAGATTGCTCCTTAAACGATAAAAATCATCGAGGAATGAGCCATCGATTATCTCTGTTGAATCTTGAATCAAGGAATAGATTCTATCGTAATTACGAAGCAAGGAGATTTCCGAGGAGATTTCTTCTTCTTCGCCAATCTTCAAATTCATTGCCTTTAATTCGTTATATTGATATTCATAAAAATCTCTCGCCTCGTCAAGTTTGGCTTTCTTTTCGAGCAACTCCGAATATTCGTTTTTTCTTTCCCTATAGGAATTGAGCAAAGATAGATATTCTTCTTTGAGCCTAGTCGCCATTTCCGAAGAAAAGCCATCGATTATATCTAAATAATTTTCAGGGTTTAAAATCTTTTCAAAATCGAATTGATTATGAATGTTAGCAAGATATTTGGAAATTTTGAGCAAATCGTTCAAAGAAACGTTGACGGAATTTATTTTGACGATGTTCTTATTTGCGCTGATTACCCGTTCGATGATGATTTCATCATCTTTTAAAGGAACGTTTAATTTATTCAAATAAGTATTTAATTCGGGCTTTGAAACGGAAAAGTAACCTTTGACTGACGCTTTATTTTCCCCAGTTCTGATAAGCTCATTCGAAGCTCTAGCTCCTAAAAGAAGAGAAAGAGAATCGATCATCAGGCTTTTTCCTGCTCCGGTTTCTCCTAACAAAACAGAAAAACCATCCTTGAAAGTAACATCAACGTTTTCAAAGATGGCAAGATTTGAAATTACTAGTCGTTTAAGCATCAATCTAATTATAAATGAAACGTAGAAAGGCGAGGTGTCGATTTTTATTTATTTCCGCTTAATTAATTGCCCCGAATTTCCTAATCACCCAAAGCATGAAGCAGCTAGAGGCTTTGCCTAGCCAATTATTAAACGATGACCAGAAAATATATGGCGTTCTATGTAACAAAGAATATTGTTTTTTGTTCTCTTCCTTAAGTAAGGATATGAAATCGCCTTTTTCTTTTTGAGCGGTCTTTTCGTCTTTTAAAGAAACATACATCAAAGCTGAGATTGTCATCATAACGAGTTGATGTTTCATTATTTTATAAAGACTGTAATTTGTCTTTTTCAAAAGAGACAAATCCGTCGCTTGAAAGGCAAGAAACGAAACGCGTATCAAATCGCTTGATCGTTTGATGATAATGCTAGTTTGCATCGATTGCCCTTCTCTTCCAAGGAGATACTGATAAAGAGGCTCATCAATGTAGATTATTTTATTAACATGCGAAAGAGGGGCGTAAATCATATAGTTATCTTCATAAAAAGTATGCTCAGGCAAAATTAGATTAATCTCTTCGCGGAGAAGAGAGGTGCGGTAAATGACCGAATGCAATGTTAAATTCGTTTGGGCGTTGAATCTTCTCACGTTTTTCCAGGAAACGACTTTATTCGGTTTGATCGAATGATTGTATCTAATCGTTCTTCCTTCAATCAAATTTTCTCCGTGCCTATATGTATAAGGCATGATGATTAAATCTAAATCATTGTTGTTTCTGATCGTTTTCAAAAGTTCTTTCAAGCCGTTTTCTTTCACCCAGTCATCGGAATCAAGAACTTTGAAATACTTTCCAGAAGCCAATTCCAAAGCCGTGTTTATGGCGCCACCATGGCCTTTGTTATTTTGATGTATGGCTTTGAAGATATGAGGATAGCGTCTCTCATAATCTTTAGCGATTTCTAATGTCGAATCTTTTGATCCATCGTCAATAATAAGAACTTCGATTTCTTCCCCACCAACAATCAAAGAATCTAACGCACGATAAAGGTAGGCTTCAGAATTATAGGAAGGCACGCAAAACGTGATTAATTTGTTTGAGGTCATTGAACGTTTTTCTCCTTTTTCCTAGCATCTTTCTTTGCTTTTTTTTCTAATTTTCCCCATTTTATTGAAATGATGAAGTCCTTTCCAGAAGTGACCGTTAAACATCATAATTAGCCCATCAAGTTGAGCCATGCTCATCGCTCCGCCCGTCATTCTCGATAAGGCACGTACAGGATTATAATACACGCCCATGATTAAAGTGTTTGCAGTTGTTCTTTTTCCTATCTTGCGAAGAAACTTAATCGCAAAGCGAATTGACCAAGCAAAAAGCCTGCCAGCAAAGCCTTTCGCGTAATGCAAATCGCTTATTGAGGAATTGTAATCGACTTTTATGCGCGCTTTCTTGACATAAGCGACGTTTTTAGGAGGTAGTTCCCTTCCTAAAAGCTCTTTGAACTCTTCATCGTCGATTTGTCTAACTTCGCCTGAGAAATAATGGGGAAGTTTTTCTTTCTCATATATCCCCGAAGCGTCTATTCCTTCAATTTCAACTTCTCCCTTTAACGGCAAATCTTTGCTCGAAGGCCCGACATAAATTTGGTATGTCCCGCCCTCTATCTCGAATTTGTTTTCCTTGATATCCCAAAAACGAAAAGAATATTCGTCAAACGGAATGAAGACTTCTTCGCTTGCGCCCGCTTTTAAGAAAATTTTCTTAAAACCTTTTAATTCATATATAGGCCTAAAGATTTTCGAATCTTTCATGCCGATATACAT
>CAVGNL010000049.1:0-2259 GCA_963630455.1 Prevotella sp. CAG:755 | reverse complement strand
TCCATTCCTCAGCTTGTTCATAAGGCATGATTTGTGGATTGAGTTTGAAGAAAGCCGCTTGAAGGGTTGTGTTAGTATGACGTCCCATATGGCATTCTTCAGCAAGCTTATTCGCGTCGATCGCATAGAATTTAACATGCTTCTCGGCTAAAAGGTGCTTCATGCGGTTAGGCATTGCTTTTGCTAATTCATCGTCGCTCATATTGGTGTTAAGCAAGAACGTTCCACCATCTTTAAGGTTGGCGATGATGTCATACTTCAAGATGTATGTATCAAGCGAGCAAGAGATGAAATCGGCATTCTTGACATAATATTCCGAACGAATCGGAGATTTTCCGAAACGAAGATGTGAACGTGTCGTTCCGCCAGATTTGCGGGAATCGTATTGGAAATAAGCTTGGGCATATTGTCCAGTGGCGTCGCCAATAATCTTAACGGAAGATTTGTTAGCAGAAACCGTGCCATCGCTTCCTAAGCCATAGAATAAGCAAGAGGTATAGTAAGCAGGAATCTTAAAGTCTTGATCAACAGGGATTGAAAGTTTTGTGACATCGTCTGTGATACCGACTGTGAATCCAGTCCAATTATGTTCGGCATTTAAGAAGTCATAGACGGACTTGACGTCTTTTGGCTGAGTGTCTTTGCTTGAAAGACCATAACGTCCACCGATGATTCTCTCGAATTGACGACCAAGTTTGAACATGGCGGAAACGACATCTAGATAAAGAGGCTCTCCTTCTGAGCCGTTTTCTTTCGTTCTATCAAGAACAGCGATTTTCTTGACGCTTGAAGGAATGGCTTTAGATAAGCATTCAGCAGAGAAAGGACGATAAAGATGGACTTTCACAAGGCCAACATGCTCTCCTTTGGCATTTAAGGCGTCAACAACTTCCGAAGCTGTTTCTGTTACCGACCCCATGGCGATGATTACGCGATCAGCATTTGGATCGCCATAATAAACGAATGGAGCATATTCTCTGCCAGTTAAGCGAGTTGCCTCGGCGAAATATTTTGTAACGACTGGAAGAATATCGTCCCAATGCGTATTTTGAGCTTCGCGAGCTTGGAAATAAATATCATCGTTTTCCGCCCCACCGCGTGTTACAGGATGTGTGTGTGGGTTTAAAGCGCGGGCACGGAAAGCTTCGACCTTATCCATAGGAAGAAGCTTTTTCCATTCTTCTTTGTCAACGAATTCAACGTGCTGAACTTCGTGAGACGTACGGAATCCATCGAAGAAATGCATGACTGGCGTTGAAGCGTCGATTGCCGTTAAGTGAGCAATCGGAGCAAGGTCGGCGATTTCTTGGACTGAGCCAGAGCAAATCATTGTGACGCCAGTTTGACGGCAAGCATAGATATCGGCTTGATCGCCAAAGATAGAAAGCGCACGAGTTGCTAAAGAACGAGCCGAGACATGTAAGACCGCAGGCAAAAGCTCGCCACACCACTTATAAAGATTTGGAATCATCAATAGCAAGCCTTGGGAGGCGGTATATGTTGTTGCTAATGCTCCACCTTGAAGGGCGCCGTGAACGGCACCGGAAGCACCAGCCTCTGATTGCATCTCGACTACCTTAACCGTGGAATCAAAGAAGTTCTTTTCTCCTTTTGAAGCCATTACGTCAACGTTTTCAGCCATTGGCGAAGATGGGGTGATAGGATAAATAGCTGCTACTTCGGTGAAATAGTAACTTTCGATTGAAGCGGCTGTATTGCCATCAACCGATTTAAAGGTTTTTTTAATTTCAGACATTTAGAAAAATATCTCCTTAAATACTCTTAAAGTATAAGACTTTAAATCTCTTTCTCAAAAGAAAGATTTCGGAAAAAACAAATGATAAATTGACGTTAGTTTTGACTAACATTTAAAAGAATATTTTTATTTGATACGAAAAAGAATATTGTCTGAAAAAACATAGATTTAATCGTTATTTTGAACGATAAATGAATATAAACGTGGCAAAGATAAAAATAAAAGATAATTGAAGAGTTAGTGTATATAGACTTTTGATAGTTTTTTAAGAATCAATTCACCTTAACTTAGAATTTCCGCTAATTTAATTGATAGTAAAAATAGATTACTTTAAGCAATGAAAAACACGGCATTCAAATCAACACTTCCATAATCATGGGCGATTCTGTTTCTTAAGCCAAATGGTTAATGTCATATATTTTGCCATGATTTTGAATAAATTCAGATGACGATCTTTTGGGAAGTTCGGATATTTGATAAATCTAAAGCAAACGGAATCGCTT
>CAVGNL010000048.1:0-4145 GCA_963630455.1 Prevotella sp. CAG:755 | reverse complement strand
TATGAAGGGTGCCATGACTTTTTTAATTGGCATGATGAAATATATTGATATACCGGTCATCGTTGATTACATTCACATTTCCTCATATGAAGGAACTTCAACGACTGGAAACGTCAAGCTTCTTCAAGATATGAATTTCAATCCAGAAGGAAGAACGATAGTCATCGTTGAAGATGTGGTGGATACAGGCTTATCAATGACTTGGCTTGTCGATTTCCTAAAAAAGAAAAATCCTAAGGACGTAAAGATCGCAACCTTCGTTGATAAACCAGCAAGACGCCAACTTCCTGTAATGATCGATTATGTTGGAAAAGTCATCAAAGAAAACAAATTTATTGTTGGGAATGGCTTTGACTACAACGAAATCGGAAGGAACATTCCTTATGTTTTCGTTCCAACGGAAGAAGATTTCAAAAATTGGGATGAGATAGTAAAAAATGATCCTCTCAAGAATAACGATTAAAGACTAACCGATTATAAAACATCCTTAAGACACAGATTGCATAGCCAAAATTGCTATGCTTTTTTAAACGTTTTTTGGTTTTGAAAAAGAATTAACGGGGTTAAACAAATCTTTTATAATTTTTGCGAGGAAAAAACAATGAAAAAACTCCCTGAATTTAAAGATTGCATTTTTTATGAAATCTATCCTAATTCTTTTATGGATTCTAATGATGATGGCTTCGGAGATTTGAAAGGCATAATCTCAAAACTCGACTACATCCAAGAATTGGGGTGCAATGCTATATGGCTAAACCCAATATATGATTCCCCTTTTAAGGATGGTGGATATGACGTACGCGATCAATATAATGTTTCATCTCGTTTTGGTACGAATGATGATTTAAAAACGTTAATATCTGAGATGCATAATCGCGGAATGAGGCTTTTCTTGGACTTGGTGCCTGGACATATGTCCATCGAAAACAAAGAATTTCTCCATTCGGCGGAAGGAAGAAAGAACGAGGATTACGATCTTTTCATTTGGAATGATAATCCTTGGAATTTGGAGAACGGCTACCGCCTGATTTCCGGTTGTTACGATCGCAACGGCTGCTATATGGTTAACTTTTTCTCTCATCAGCCAGCAATAAATTATGGTTTCAACAAAATCGAATATCCATCATGGCAAACAAGCTATAAAGAGACGAAGCGTGGAAAAGAATATCTTGAAAAGATAATGAAATATTGGCTTTCCTATGATATAGATGGTTTTCGTGTCGATATGGCGAATTCTCTTGTCAAAAACGATGGGGATGACAAAAAAGCAACGATTGCTTTATGGAAGGAAATCCGTGACGATCTTAGAAAAGATGGAACTAAAGAGTTTTATATGACAAGTGAATGGTCTGTTCCCAATCAAGCTCTCGAAGCTGGTTTCGATTCTGATTTTTGTCTTGATTGGGTTACAAACTGCACTCATCGTTTATGGAGACAAACTGAAGATGGATTCAAATATCCTCTTTTCCACAAATACGATGAAAAACTTTATAAGCTTTATCTTGAGGATTTTAAATTTTGGATCAAATCATGGAAAGAAGGGGAGGGCCGCATATCTTTTATTTCCGGAAATCACGATACGACACGTATTGCGAATTTCTTAAATACGGAAGAACTTAAGCTCGCTTATCTTTTCTTATTTACGATGCCTGGCGTGCCATATATTTATTATGGAGACGAAATTGGAATGCATGCCGACCTTTCTTTGCCTTCCTTTGAAGGTGGCTATCAAAGGACTGGCACACGAACTCCAATGAGATGGAATTCCACTGAAAATGCAGGATTCTCTAAAGCTAAGAAGACTTTCCTTCCGACTAATGATCTTGATTCTACGGTTGAGGAAGAAATCAAAGACAAAGATTCCTTATGGAATATCGTACGCACACTTATAAATATTCGTAAAAATGATTCTGATTTCCGCGGAGACGATTTCGAACTTATCGAGGATAAAAAGATTGCTTATAAGCGCGGAGAAAATTTTGTTGCTATCAATATCTTAGATAAAGAGGAAACATATGAAGTTTCTCCTAAAGCAAAAATCGTCTTTTCTTTAGGCGAGGCCAAATTAGAAAATGGCAAGTTGATTCTTGGACATCATGGAGCTGTCATCGTAAAATAAAAATCGTAAAAACTATAGCAAAAAGCCCCTTATTTTTGATAAGAGGCTTTTAAACGTTATTATAATTTGTAGGCATCTAATCCTGGAGTCGCATTGCCTTCATAATCAAATAGGCATTGATTCGCCCATTCGTTATGTGTTGGCTTGTTTGTTTCCCCGGTGTAGGTTTCGCCTTCTATTGTTGCCCAACAAAGCCCTTCTAATGGCAACCAGAACGGTTCCCAATAATATATTGCTTCGATTCCGTGTTCCTTTGAGAGCTTCAAAAGGTTTATCAAGAATTCCTTTTGGCCCTCTTTTGTCAAAGGATATGGGTGAAAGACGCCTTCTTGTTCAAAGAATTTTTCGGAAATGAGGTTATCACCGTAATTGCCATTAGCAACGAACGGTTCCATTGTAAAACCGTAGCCTGTTTCCACAATCCAAACTGGCTTATGGAATTTATCTTTCAGATTATCGACGTTTTTGAAGAACATTTGGAACGTTCCGTGCCAATATGGATAATAAGACAAACCAATTATGTCAAAATCCACTCCGCGTTTGATGATTTCTCGGAAATATTCTTCGTGTAATGGGACGTCATAGCTTTTTTCGAGATGGATGACTAATTTGCTTTCTGGTGAGGCTTCTCTTGCGCCTTTGATTCCGCTTCGTAGGAATAAGGCTAGGTTATCGTAATTTGAGCGAAGTCCATCCGCGCCTCTTTCGCCTAATTGGCCAAGAGGCCATAACATGCCGTTGGTGATTTCGTTGCCGATTTGGACATAAGGCAATTCAATTCCTTCTGCTTCGATGTCTGTTAAAGTCTTTTTGGTATATTCATAGACTTTCTTGGCGACTTCGTTTACTCCTAAACCTCTCCAAGACTTGGGCATCAATTGTTTTCCTGGATCGCACCAAAAGTCACTATAATGGATGTCTAATAAGATGTCGTAGCCATCTTTTTTAGCGCGTTTTGCAAGTTTGATCCAAGAAGGCAAATCTATCGTCCCTCCACCATATGGATGGCCGTTTTCATCATATGGGTCAATCCATAGACGCAAACGCATCGATTTAACGCCATTATGCGTATGTAAGAAAACCCACGGATCTACTTCTTTGCCAGCGTAATAATAATGAGGATTTTTTGCATCGACTTCAAGTTGAGTCGAGGCATCGATTCCTAAAAACATTATAATTCTCCTTTTTTGTATGGGTGCCAACTGATCGGTTCGTTATCTTCATTTAGAGAAGTTATGCGGTCAGCAATATGCCCATATTTTAATTTTATCATCTGATTCCATTCTTTGACTTTTTTCTCATCTCCATGGAAGCAGCAACGAATGCAATAATATTCATGCTTTTCTTCATCATAGAACATGTCTATATCGATATCACGCATGAAGCATTGCGGGCAACGATAATTTAGTGCACCTTTTTTACTTTGAGCCATGAGCTTAATTCTCCTTCTTTTGTGAATTTCTTTTTGATGCTTAAACGGAACATCGGCGAGAAGGCGATGCCTTCTTCGACTCTGCCAGAGTAATCTTTATCATCGCTTCCCATTTCAACGATGCTGTTGATTTGAGGAATGATCGCTCTTGCTAAGCTTTCTTTCTTTTCGATGCTTCTCATCTTATAGGCGTATTCGATTTTGTCTTTCCCTTCGCCCTCAACCTCGAGAATAACTCCTGTCATATCATCGCTATATTCATCGATGCCATAACAACCTACAAGATAATCTTCGATTTCAATGCCTTCTTCATCAAGTGGCGAAAGGATTTCGCGGGTTGTTATTATTTCCCCTGTGCCTTTCTTAAATAGATATTTAGAACGCATTTTAACCGTCAAATCAGAGAAAACAACATCGAATTCATTTGTTGTAAGAAGGATGTCATCTCCAATTTTAGAATATGTTGCCATCGTTCTTTCTAAGGCTAAATCAACTTCTTCGTTATGGCGTTTGACGACGGCGCTCTTGAGAGTCCCTTGTCCAGCGTAGTGAGTAAAGAAACCTGCGCGATAATTAGCTTGGATAATATACGGG
>CAVGNL010000047.1:0-11388 GCA_963630455.1 Prevotella sp. CAG:755 | reverse complement strand
GGAAGAGAAAATAATGTTTCTGACATCATATTTTTTCATCATCTTTACAATCACGATCAAGGTTTCGAGATTGTTTTCATAATATTCAATTGGTTTTGCGACAGACTCGCCTACTGCTTTATATCCCGCAAAATGAATAATTGCATCAATCTTATTTTCTTGGAATATCTTTTCTGTTTCTGCTTCATTTTTCACGTCGACTTCATAAAAAGATGGTCGTTTTTTTGTGATTGTCTCGATTCTATCTAAAACAGCAAGTTTAGCATTATAGAGATTGTCGACAATTATGGGATTGTAGTCATTCTCGATGAGACGAATAACCGTTTCGCTCCCGATGAATCCCAAACCACCAGTTACTAATATGTTTTTCATTTTTTGCTCCTTATTATTTATTTTTATTTTTGTTTTTTAGCTTGTTCTAAAGCAAGACGCTGAGCTTCTTTTTTTGCGTGTTTTTTCTCGCGTCTTGTCTCGGTTTTTTCCGCTTTTTTGGATTTTGATTCTTCCTTAGTCGCATTTTCGAGATAACGGAATAAAGCCTGAGAAATCAATTGGTAGGCCGTTGCCTGAATTGACATTCTTAAAGCAATTAAACCAATTGAATCATCCAAATGTTTGGCAGCTTTCTCTGCATCATTGTTTTTATTTGATTCATAGGTTGAATAAAACCTATCAACCCTGCTCTTAGCTTTTCCACCAACGTCTTTAAAAATATCAGAAGACATTGTTCTGAAAAAACGATATAGAACCGCTTTGTCATCGGTGACATCTTTATCCATGCCTATAATAAGAGAGATGTCGCCCATGTTGATAACATTCTTTAATAAAGAAATCGCTAATAAATAGCCTAAATGGTCAACGTTATATTTCTTTTTATCAGGTTCTTTTATTATTTTTGCCTTTACATAATTATTGACCATAAAAGAAGTCAATAATTGCTTATCGTTGACGCTTAATGGTTCTAATATCGAATTAATATATGAAACAACTTGTTCCATATATAAAGGAACCGTTGGCAAATGATCGTAAGAAGGTAATTCAAAAGATGTTGTTTTATCCAAGAAATCCTTAAGTTTGTTGAATTCTTCTTCGTTCATCTTTTATCTATTTCCTCACGTAATATCTTTGAGACCTCGGCGGGGTTAACCTTACCATGGCTTGCTTTCATTATTTGGCCAACCAAGAAACCAAGGACTCTTTGATTTCCCGATTTAAAATCATTTATTGATTGAGGATTCTCTTCTAGCACCTTATTTACAAATCCAATGATCGTGGAAGAGTCTGATACTTGGGCAACTATATGAAGTTCATTTTTCGCTTCTTCTGGAGTGCATCCATCTTTTAAAACTTTGTTGAGGATATCAACGCATTGCTTATGCGACAGGCCTCCCTTTTCTTGATAAGCAACAATTTCAGCCAAAACCGTTGGCGAAAGTTCGAGGCCATCGATATCCATTTCATTTTTATTGAGATATGAGTTAATTTCAACTATCAAGAAATTAGCAAGATCTTTTGCGTTTGCAACTTTATCAAACCCTTTTTCAAAATAAGCGGCCATTTTTGGATTAGCAAGGATAACATTTGCATCAGTTTCCGAAAGACCGGCTTTGAGATATCTTTCTTTCTTCGAATCGTATAATTCAGGGCATGTGTCAATTGCACTTTGAACAAAAGAATCAGACAAATGGATTGGAGTTATGTTTGGCTCGCAGAAATATTTATAATCAACTGCGTCCGTTTTTACACGCATTAAAACAGTACGTCCGCTTGCTTCATCCCAACGCCTTGTTTCCTGTTGAATTTTAATGCCCTGCAATAAAAGCTCTGACTGGCGTTTCATTTCATATTCAATGGCTAATTCGATGTTTTTAAAAGAATTGATATTTTTGATTTCGACCTTGGTGCCAAATTCTTTTTGCCCAAATGGACGGAGAGAAATATTTGTATCGCAACGCATGGATCCTTCTTCCATCTTTCCATCGCTCGTTCCCGAATAGACGACGATATTTCGAATTGCTTCAGCATATTCTCGTGCTTCCACGCCATTGGAGATTTCAGGAAGCGAAACGATTTCACAAAGAGGCACGCCAGCACGGTTATAATCAAGCAAAGAGTAATCCATAAAGTGTTCTTGCTTACACGTATCTTCTTCCATGTGAATTCTTTCGATGCCTATGCGTTTCATCCCATTTGGAGTGGCAACCATGACATAACCATTTTTGCCAATAGGTCTTCTTTGCTGGGTGATTTGGAAGCCTTTTGGAAGATCAGAATAGAAATAATTCTTACGATCAAAATAAAGAGTATGGTCAATTTCCATATGTAAAGCATTGGCAACGCGGATAGCATTTATAACCGCTTGTTTGTTCACAACAGGCATCGTTCCAGGAAAACCCATATCAAGAGGTGCTATTTGAGTGTTTGGCTCACGTGAAAATGAATTCGGAGCGGCGGAGAACATCTTGGATTTTGTTTTCTGCTGAACGTGAATCTCTAAACCGATTATAGCTTCAAAGTTCATAAATTCCCCTCCTTAAGTTCCTTAGCGCTCAAATCTTTCAAACCACTAGCTTTTTCAAAAGCATTGGCTATTTGGAAAAGTTTCTTTTCTTCAAACGCCCTACCCATGAAATTGACACCAATAGGCAAATTATTTTCAAGATAAAGCGGAAGAGTGATCGATGGCAAGCCTGCGAAATTTCCCAAACATAAATGATTATCAGCAATGAGATACTCATCCGATAATTTATCGCTTACAGAATTAAATGTCGGGGCGGAGCTAGGAGCGGCAGGAAGATAAATAAAGTCGTAATTTTTCAAAATATCATTGACTGTCTCTACTATTTTCGCCCTATTTCTTTGAGCGCGAAGGAATAATTCTTCTTGATTCTCGCTCATTAAGCAATACGAACCAATAACGAAGCGACGTTTAATCAATTCCGAGAATCCCTCGTTTCTTGCATTAAACATAACTTCCTGATAAGTTTTCCCGCCTTTGTATTCACCAAATTTAATGCCGTCAAGGTTTGCATCGTTCGATGTCGCTTCGGAACAAGATATAACCATGTAGGTAGCATATAATGTTTCGAGAAGTTTCAAGTCGAAATTAACAAAATCGACCGCAATACCCATCTCTTTTAATGCTTCAAGTGAATTATCGAAATGTTTTTTTAATTCCTTATTCGTAAGGGAATTATATATTTCCTTGATAACGGCAACTCTCAATCCGTTAACTGGTTTTTCCAAATCTTCGAGATAATTTTCAACTTCTTTCGTTGATGATGTCGAATCGTTTAAATCGCGTCCAGATAAACAATTGAGAAGTGCGGCAGAAGAATAAACATCACGAGTAAAATATCCAACATGATCTAACGACGGGGCGAAAGGAAATAAACCATAACGCGATATTCTCCCCCATGTTGGTTTCATTCCTACTAGACCAGCATATGAAGCAGGTTTACGAACCGAATCTCCAGTATCTGATCCTAGAGCAAAAGGAACAATATTTGCCGCAACCGAAGCCGCGCTTCCACAAGATGACCCGCCGACCTCATGTGTATGTGTTGGGTCGTAAGGGTTATACGTTTTACCAAGATGGCCAGTCGTTCCTGTTCCGCCCATTGCTAATTCATCAAGAGTGCTTTTAGCGATAAGAACTGCCTTAGCGTTTTTTAGTTTAGAAATGACTGTAGCGTCATAAACAGGTATATAGCCGTTGAGGATATTGCTAGAGGCGGTTGTAGGAATGTCTTTTGTTGAAAAATTGTCTTTTGCAACATAAGGAATCCCCCAAAGTGGATTATCTTTTTCTGGCTCATTGAGCGAAGAGGCAAATTCAATTGCTCCGTCATCGTTTATAAACTCAAAAGCGTTATCTTTATTTTCATGAGCTCTTTTTAAAGCTTCTTTTGCGAGTTCAAGTGGAGTAACCTTTTTCTCCAGCAAGGCTTCGTGCATCTCTTTTATTGATAAATCCAAATAACTCATAATACCACCTTTGGCAATTTGATTTGATTATCTTGCTTGTTGCCAGAATTTTTTAAAGCGATTTCTCTAGGAAGAGGCTCTTCTGGTAAATCTTCGCGAAGATAAGAAGTTTCGCACTCAAAAGGAAATGTCATTGGCTCATATTTGTCCAAATCCGGAATGTTCCCGATCATTTTCATCTGTTTGATTAGAGTTTCAAACTCTCCTTCCAACGTTTCATATTGCTCATCAGACATCGTGAAAAGCAAACGATTTGCGGCGTCGGTTAATACTTCTCTTGTAATTTTTTTCATAACTTTTATACCCTAAAAAGGTTACCACTTTGAACGAATAATATAAAGCCCAGAAGAAAAAAGCTCTCCTAAGGAGAGACATTTTTATTATCTATTTTCAATGGCTGAGATCTTTTTTACTCTTTCTTCGTGCCTTCCACCTTCGAATTTGGTGTTTAAAAATAAATCAACTCGCGGAAAAACTTCGTTAGATGTCATAAATCTTCCCGCAAAGGCGATGACATTGGCGTCATTATGTTGGCGAAGAAGTTTTGAAACCTCATCGTTATAGCCAATCCCACAACGAACGCCTTTAACTTTGTTAGCGGAAATGCTTATTCCCTCTGCAGATCCGCAGCAGACAATTCCAAAATCGGCTTCTTTGCTGGCAACTGAGCACCCTACCTTTTCACCATAATCTGGATAATCAACACTATCTAGGGAATACGTGCCTTTATCTAAGACATCTATGCCTTTTGCAAGCAGATATTTTTTTATCTCTTCCTTAAGTTCAAAACCAGCATGATCGCTTCCTAAAGCCACCTTCATCATTCTTCCTCCCATACTTTCTTTATATCCTCAAATTTAATAGGACCCTCACGTATCAATCGAATATCATTCTTCTTTGATAAGTCAATAATCGTTGATGCCGTCTTCGAAATGCATTCTCCCTTAACGATTCCACCAATTTTTCCATCGAAATATTCAAGTACTTCATCATAATTTCTAGAAGTAGGTTTGCCAGAGATATTTGCAGAAGTCAAAAGTATCGGTTTGCCTAATTCCTGAAGCAAATTGGTTATATATTCATAAGCAGGAATTCTAATTCCAATAATATTTGTCCCTAACGTAACGTGCCAAGGCAAATCTTTTTTTGCGTTGACTAAAACAGTGAGTTCGCCAGGCAAGAATGTTCTCATTACTTTTTCCGCTTTTTTATCCACATCGATATATTTAAGAGCATCGGAAATATTAGCACACGCTAAAGCAAATGGCTTATCGGGGGAACGCTCTTTTACCTCAACCATTTTATCAAAGGCCTTTTTGGAATCGAAAATGACGGCAATTCCGTATACTGTTTCGGTAGGCAAAGCCAATACTTCCTCGTTTTGAAGGATTTTTACCGCTGATTTTAAGTTTTTTTGATTTAAATATTCCATATCTTTCGCCTTTCTTATTCTTCATACACAAACAAGAAACGGGTAAAACCATTTAAATCTTTCTCGAAATGAAATTCTGGCTTATCCATATATTTATTAATCAAAGATTTCAACCAATCCTCTAAATCAGGCGAAATCTCAAATACCATGAGAATATCACCTTTTTTAACCTTCTTATAATCTCTAAAGATTGACTCATATACCGAATTGTTTTTATCAAGCCATAAGGCATTTGATGGTTCATATTTTCGCACAGATTGTTGAACGTCTTCATTATTTAAAATATAAGGTGGATTAGAAATGATAATATCAAGATTGATTTTGTTTTCTATATACGGCTCTAAAGCGTTCCCAAGCAAGGTTTGAACGTTGATGTTGTTATTGTGAAAATTCTTTCTAGCCACATCCATAGCTTTAGAAGAAATATCACTGGCAACAAGAAGCCAATTTGGAAAATATGATTTCAAAGCTAAAGGAATACATCCACTTCCAGTTCCAATATCGCCACATACCAAATACATTCGTGGATCGTAATATCGATTGATTTCCTCCGAAAGTTTAGCAATTAGTTCCTCAGTTTCTCCGCGAGGGATTAGAACATTTCCATCAACATATAATTTTTGCCCTAAAAAACTCGCTTCGTTGACTATGTATTCTACAGGTTTATCATCGTCAATTAATTCATGATATTGTTTCTTAAACAAATCATAATTTTTCATAGGCTTTTCTTTATTTAAGACGACGTCTATTTGATCAAGCAAGCCTTCATCGTGCATTAAAAGAATCCGCAAATCAATTGGTTCGACACCCTTATCTTTTCCGTATTCCCACGCCTCTTTCAAAGCTTCATTTATTGATGGCATCTTTACTTGCGCTTTCTAGTAATTTTTGTTCTTGATCGTAATGGATTAAAGCGTCAATTATAGTTTCCAATTCGCCTTCCATTACTCTATCTAACGTATTTGTTGTAAATCCAATGCGATGGTCGGTGACTCTGTTTTGCGGATAATTATAAGTACGTATTTTTTCGCTTCTTTCTCCAGTTCCAACCTTTAATTTTCTTTCGCTATCTCTAGCCGTATCCTCTAATGATTGATAATAATCCTTGACCTTGGCTCTAATCATTCTCATGCAAATTTCTTTGTTTTGAAGTTGGGCTTTTTCCGTTTGACAAGAAACGACGATGCCAGTAGGCAAGTGAGTAACACGAACTGCCGATTCGGTTTTGTTGACGTTTTGACCTCCAGCACCTTGTGAACGGTATGTGTCAACTTTTAAATCTGCGGGATTAATTTTTACATCCACTTCTTCAGCCTCTGGCATAACTAAAACCGTTGCAGTCGAGGTATGAATTCTTCCTGAGGCTTCGGTCTTAGGAACGCGTTGCACACGATGCGCTCCGCTTTCGAATTTGAGTTTTGAATAAACGTTCTCGCCCTTGACCATAAAAGAAACATAGGAATACCCACCAGAAGAGCCTTCTTCACCATCGATGTATTGGAGCTTCCATCCTTGTTCTTCACAATATCTTGTGTACATGCGAAGAAGATCACCGGCAAAAATATTGGCTTCATCTCCACCGACGGCGCCACGAATCTCAACAATGATGTTTTTTGAATCATTGGGATCAACTGGAATGAGTTCTATGCGTAAATCTTCTTCCAATTTATCCATTTCAGCGAGCATTGATTTTCTTTCTTCTTTCAGTGTTTCGACTAATTCGTGATCTTCGCCTAAAGAAATTAATTCTAAGGCATCTTTTGCGTCGTTTTCTAATTTGACGTACTTCAAATATGCCTCATATGGTCCCTCAAGAGAGGCTCTTTCCTTTGAAAGGCTCGTTAATCTTGCTATATCTTCTCCAATGGAAGGATCGGATAACTCTTCATCTATCTCTTCGTGTCTTTTTTTGACTACTTCGAGTCTTTTACGCATGCTCTCTTCCATATAACATCTCCAACTTTGCTATTTTAGCATAAAAACGCCTTAATCTAATAGCAATAAAAGCTATCTTCTAACTAGTTAGAACATGAAGAAAAATGTATAATGCTAAAAGGTAACTAAATATGTCTTATAAAGCTTTATATTTGAAATATCGCCCTCAATCGTTTGAAGAGGTTGCAGGGCAAGGCGTTATTGTACGCACTCTAAAAAACGCACTAGTTAACGATAAATTGGCGCACGCTTATCTGTTTGCCGGCCCACGAGGCACGGGAAAGACAACAATGGCTCGTCTTTTAGCCAAAGCTCTCGATTGTGATGAAGGGGTTGGAAAGCAATGCAATCATTGCTCGAATTGCCAAGCAATTTCCGATGGTTCGCATCCTGACGTGATCGAAATAGATGCTGCATCCAACAATGGCGTCGATCAGGTTCGTGAGCTAATCGAAAAAGTTACCTATGCTCCAATTAAAGGCAGATACAAAGTCTATATCATCGATGAAGTCCACATGATGACAGATGCCGCTTTTAATGCGTTATTAAAAACAATTGAAGAGCCGCCAGAAAGAGTTATTTTCATCCTTTGCACAACAGAACCATATAAAGTGTTGCCAACGATTCTATCGCGCTGTCAAAGATTTGACTTTGGGAAAATACCTGACGATGAAATGGAGAAAAAACTTATCGAGGTTTTGCAAAAAGAAAACGCCTCATTCGATAAAAAAGGCTTGCGCTTAGTTATGAAACTCGCCGATGGCGGGATGCGCGATGCTCTTTCAATCCTTGATCAAGTCTTAGCTTATTCATCTTCCTCCTTACATGAAGAAGATGTCTTGACGATATACGGCTTAGCTTCAGACGCTGAAAAAGTCGATTTGCTTATGTCTTTAAGAAATGGCGACGTCGCACGAGTCGTTGGAAAAGCTGAAGCCTATCTTGCTGGGGGAATAGACATTAGAAGACTTGTTTCTGAATTAATCACGTTTTTGAAAGATCTTTTGATTTACGAAAAGACAACTGATTCTAGCTTAATGGAAGAGCTTTCTGTTGAAGATGCAAAAGAGTTATCAAAGAAATTTGGACCTAAAGATTGCAATGCAGTATTGACGGAGTTCATTAACGCTCAGAACGACTTCAAAAACGTTTCTGACATTCGTTCTCTTTTTGAACTCACATTAATTAGAATTGCTTCGAAACAAACCGTAGAAGAACAAATTTCCGCTGCCAAAAAAGAAACGACAAAAATCGAAACAAAACCAATCGCTTCTAAACCAATTCCAAAACAAGAAGAAATTAAAGTTCATCCTCAACAAGAACAAGCAAAAGGAAAGGCTCCTGACTGGCTTTTTGAAGAAGATAAGCCAATCAATTCGACGGAAATCAAAAAAGAAGAGCCAAAACCCGCACAAATTGAAAAAACAATTCCTCCTCTCGATACGTCCAAAATATCAAGGCCTAACATTGCTAGTGAGGGAGTTGGTTTCAACATCGAAGATCAGCAACTCATCAACATAATGATTCTTGCTGATAAAGCGGAAAGAACGGCATTGGTTAATTCCTGGAAAAGATTGGAGCCCTTACGCCTTGATTCAAAACTTGGGCCATTAGCAAACCTTCTTTATGAAGGCAAGCCGTATGCGTTATGCCATGAGGCGCTAATCCTGACTTACAGGCTTCAAAGCAAGGCAAGAAAAGCAAACATCGTTGCCAACCAACAACCTTTGCAAGAACTACTAGCAACCATTTTAGGAAGAAAAGTGTTCATTTACGCTGTTGATCCAGAAGTTCAAACTCGTATTCAAGCGTCCTTCTTCTCGATGCAGCAGCTTTCCTCTCTTCCAAGAAAAGAAGAAGTTACATTAGTTTTACCAAAATAAATTCAAGGAGATAAACATTTATGAATCAAATGCAACAAATGCTCATGCAAGCGCAAAAAATGCAACGCCAACTTCAAAAAGCAATGGCTGAATTAGAGACAAAAGAATTCACGGTCGAAAAAGCCGGCTTAGTTACAGTTACTTTGACTGGCGATAAAAAAATCAAATCGATTTCCATCGACAAAGATGCTTTAACGCCAGAAGATGCTGAAATGGTTCAAGATACAATCGTTTCCGCGCTTAACGAGGCACTCGATCAAATAACGGCTGAAACAAATCGCATCAACGAAGAAATAACCGGGCGCAGCGGCGGTCTATTCTAAAATGAAAGAATTAGCTTCGTTGCAAACGCTTATAGATTCCTTCACTAAATTGCCTGGTGTCGGAGTAAAGTCTGCTGAAAGGATGGCTTATTCCATTCTTTCTTTTAGTGACGAAGAAAGGTTTGAATTTGCTAATTCCATAATTGAAGTTTCAAAAAAAGTGCACACTTGCCCAGTTTGTGGAGCTTATACGGAAAATCAGGATAAATGTGATATTTGTCTCGATGCTGAAAGGGATCATCGTTTGATTTGTGTCGTTAGTGAGATAAAAGATGTGTTGGCAATCGAAAAGATGAATACGTTCAGTGGCGTATATCATGTATTAGGCGGATCAATAAATTTAGCTAAAGGCATAGGGGCGGAAAATCTAAGAATCTCTTCATTGTTGAACCGCGTAGAAAAAGAAGAGATCAAAGAAGTTATCCTTGCTACGAACCCAACCATAGAAGGCGAAACAACGGCATTATATATTGCTAAGCTTTTGGAAGGGAAAACTAACGTCACTAGACTTGGTTATGGCTTGCCTATGGGATTATCCTTAGACTATGCCGATCCCATGACATTGAATAAGGCGTTTGAAGGAAGAAAGAAGATTTAAATATGTTTATAACGTTTGAAGGTGGAGAAGGCTCGGGGAAAACAACCTGTATAAAGCGAGTTGTCCAAACTCTTGAAAAGGAAGGGAATGAGGTCATCTTGACGAGAGAGCCTGGAGGAACTCCGATATCCGAAGAAATACGCAATGTTATTCTCGATAAGAAAAATACTGACATGGATGCTCGAACCGAGGCCTTGCTTTATGCCGCCTCAAGAAGGCAACATATCGTCCAAAAAATACTTCCTTCCTTAAAAGAAGGGAAAATTGTTATAAGTGATAGGTTTTTAGATTCTTCCTTGGCTTATCAAGGCGGCGCAAGAAATCTCGGAATTGATGAGATTTTAAAGATAAATCAATACGCGACCGAAGGCCTTGAACCTGATGTTACCTTCTTTTTTGATATTGAGCCTGAAGAAGGGTTAAAAAGAATCGCGGCTAACGCTGGAAGAGAGGTTAATCGTTTAGATGTTGAAAGACTCTCCTTTCATCATTCAGTAAGAAATGCTTTTTTAGAATTAGCTAAGCGTTATCCGGATAGAATCGTCGTTATTGATGCCTCGAAAGATAGAGACGGCGTCTTTAGCGATGTCATGAGAGAAATAAACAAAAGGATTGTTAAATAATGAGGTTTGAAGAATATTTGCAAACATATCAGCCTTTGGTTTATAAGACCTTTAAAAATGGATTAGAGACTGGAAAAATCGCTCACGCATATCTCTTATCCGGAGAAGGCGGCGTTCCACTTATGGAAACAGCAAAATTTTTAGCCAAATCTTTGTTATGCGATAATCCTTCACCTCTAGCTTGCTCATCTTGCCTCTCATGCAAGAGAATCGACCACGGAACTTATACAGATTTTATCGTCTTGGATGGCAAAGACGGCCAAATCAAAAAAGGCGACGTCCAAGAAATAGTCGGAGATTTCTCAAAAACCCCCTTAGAATCCAAGGGAATTATGATTTATATCATTAATTTAGTAGAGTCTATGAACATTCAAGCTGTGAATTCCTTGCTTAAGTTTTTAGAAGAACCACCAGAGAAAACATACGCTTTCTTAACAACGGAAAACGAAACTAAAGTCTTGCCAACGATTATTTCACGTTGCGAAAAGTTAAGAATGGTTTTGATTCCAAAAGAAACCGTTAAATCAGAGGCAATTGAAGAAGGCGTGTCAGAAGAAGATGCCGAGCTGCTTGTTAATTTCTTCAATAATGCAGAGATATTGAAAGA
>CAVGNL010000046.1:0-7174 GCA_963630455.1 Prevotella sp. CAG:755 | reverse complement strand
AGATTACATATAACGATACAGGAATATATGTAGGATTTGATGTTTTTGACGATACCATAGAGTGCAAAACAATCAACGATTTCTGGTTAGGTGATTGCGTTGAAATTTTAGCAAGCACGATAACGAACAAGCCAAATGCCGACATAAGCGTTTACAAAGAAGAGGGAGGTGTCATTCAAGCCGCCTTCGCTCCGACTTGGTCAAGCAACGGCTTTGGAACGCTTGCATCAGTAAGAACAAATAGCGCCATATACGAAAACAGAAGTCAACTTCAAGCAAAATTGACAACAACTTCAACAGGTTATTCTGGCGAGATACTCTTCCCGTTTACGATGGCCCCTGAATTCAAAACGGCGATTGATGAGAGCAAACGCATTGACATTGCGATCGTAATCGCTGATTCAGAACGTCCTTCACGCAAGAGAATTCAAGCATCCAACGTTCCACATAACGTTGAAAACAACAAGATCATGACGGCAAGAATGCCTCAATATCTTTTCAAATAAGGAATAGCAGCACGAGATGTGCTGTGAAATAAAAAAAGAAATAAATTTTTTAGGAGGAAACCAATGAAAAAGAAATTTATTCCAGTACTAGCAGCGGCTGCATTAGTAGGTTTAAGTAGCCTAGTTGCTTGCCAAGACCAAAAAGGGAGTGAGGAATCCAAATCTTCGGAAACTTCTTCTAAAGTAACGCCTACCCCCGATTCTTCATCATCTAGCGTAGACACCACAATAAGCGTAACAGGAGTTGAATTAACTCTCGCCAAAACAACTCTTCAGATCGGCGAAAGCACGAAAGCAATAGTAGAAGTGGCGCCAGCCAACGCAACTAACAAAGCCTACGACTTGACCTCGACAAATCCAGGCGTAGCTACAGTTAGTGGAGATACAATCACAGCCGTTAGCGCAGGCACCACCGATATCAAGGTTATCACCAAAGACGGAGCTAAAGAATCAAAAGTTACCTTAACCGTCGAAGAACCTTGGGCGGAAAACCCGACAATTACCATCACAGGCGAAAAAACTTTGACAGTTGTTGCTGGAAACGATTTGACGCTCCCGACAGTAAAGGCAACCGCCAGAGATGGCAAAACCGACTTAACAAAAGACATCGAAGCTGAAGATTATGATGACCCACACTCTTTGAGTTCAGATCTAAAGACTTTTAACTCTAAGATAGCAGGCACACATACCCTCTCATATTACGTACAAGAAGGTAGTGGAGAAGATGCCCCTTACGCAGAAGAGAACATCACCATCAACGTTACTCCTATTCACGAAAACACCTTCGTAACAAAAGACGGCGACGACGATCCAGATGCAGTGAAAAATTACGGGACGTTTAAGGACGGATTCGAAAAAGGAATATCTTCCAAGTTATATAAAGGCCTAGGCGACGCAAATAATGCGACCGAGCTTTCTGCAACCGAAGAAGCCATTGAAGGAAATTCCCTCATCATTGATTTAAACAAAACGTCAGGATCCGCCATGAATTCGGTGTTTGTAAATACATTTACAAATTCTTTAATCCGTGATAAAGCCGTAACATACGAAGTTGATTTTGATTACAAACCATTAACGTCTGGCGCAAATTACGACAACGTATATTTTGGACTAAGATGGGATGGGTACGACGGAAATAATGTTCAATTCGTGAAAGATACGACCGCCAATAATGTCAGCCACTTCCATCAAGTTTTCACAGAAGCCGTCATTCCATCTGGCGGAAACGCGGGTTTCTTCTTCTTTAAACTTGCTTCCGATACGGGAGATTGCAAGGTTGCAATAGATAACTTTACAGTTACCGCGAAAAAATGCGTCGAGACAACGGATGTCGTTCCTACTTCAGAGGAATTGGAAGCAGAGGGCGGATTCACATTCAATTGGAATGACAAAGCCAATAAATTCGGAAGTGGCGAAACACTCTTGGTTGAAAACATCGAAGACGAAACGATTCGCAACGCCATTAGCGGCAATAGCGAATTCGGCGTTAACGTTATGCGCTTAACCGGCAGAGATAACCATTTATTCAACGGCTTGAATAGCACAAATCTCATAGGCGGAAAGAAACTCACAATTTCCTTCAAGTATTATTGTGTTAACGATAGCGGATTTAACATGATTATTATGGCTCCTACCGGAGTTACGATGAATGATGGCCTTAGCATGACCACAGTAGAAGGCAATATCAAACAATTCGTTTGGAGCGGAACTCTCCCAAGCGGAACGACTGCGATAAATTTCTATCCTACAGATTCGGCATTTGATATCTATATGGGAAATATGACAGTTAAGCTTTCCGAAGCTGATCCGATTTCGGAAGATGAAACCGAAAAAGGCAACAAAGTTGGTAATAAATGGACAAATTCATCGCGTTTTTGGGGCAGCGGGCTCGTTGATAACCAAGTTCAAGTAACGAATGATTTTGCCACCCCGTCAACCGTTACTGGCGATGGAATAGGTGAAACGATTACAAAATTCGAATTCAAAACCGCAACAAAGAATGACGCCAACGTTGAATGGTATAAGCCAGGCAACGCTCAAATAGAAAACGGACACGAATATAAGATCACTTTAATCTATTTCGTTGAAAGCCTCTCTAGCGATGTCACAATGCAAATTAATATTGATAATGCATGTTTCTTAGATGCTTCTGCTTCTGCTTTCCCAACCACCGCAGGATATCACAAAGAACAACTCACTTGGACCGCAACAAAATCTGCAGATTTCTTCAGCCTCTACTTCAAAGGAAGTTACTCTGGCGGGGTTATCTACGTCGCTTCTTCAACAGTCGAATTGACAAAGATCAATAAATAATACACAACACCAGATTAATCATCTCCCCCAAGGCGACATTTACCTTGGGGGAGGCAGAAAGAAAAACATATGAAAAGAATTGCTAAAGGCGATCTTCTTAGACGAATTAGATTAAATCGAAAAAGACTTGCCTCAAAGATGTATTGTTACCCTGGCGTTTTCGGAAGAAATTCCTCGTGGCCAGGTGATTGGGATGGAAGATGCATCCTTGCTTTGACTAGTCTTTATTTTTCCTTGAATGGATACCCAGAAGAGCAAAAAAGCATAAGACAACAACTTGATGAGATAATGGTTCATCTTAAGGATCATGTAAATTCTGAAGGCTATTTCGGAGAAATCTTAAACGGTAATTATGTCAACGAGCAGCAAATCAGTGGAAATTCATGGTATTTAAGAGGGCTCATTGAATACTATCAAATCACCAAAGATGAAACGTTCTTGGTTTTAATAAAAAAATTCGTTAATAATTTTATCTACAAGATATCTAAATTCTATTTAAATTACCCTTTGATGAACCGTGAACTCGGAGGAGTTGATGGACACATCGAAGGAAGAATAACAAATGGTTGGCTTACAAGTAGCGATGTCGGATGCGCGTTTATCATGCTAGATGCGATGAGCGAGGCGTATTATCTTCTTCGAGATGAAAAATTAGGAAAGATCGTTGCTGATACGATTGAAGTGTTTATCGACATCGATTTCGTTCATCTTGAATGCCAAACACACGCTACGCTTTCGTGCACTAGAGGAATTCTCACTTATTATCGAACCACAAAAGAAGATAAATATCTTTTTTATGCCAAAGAGATATTCGATAAATATATCGCTCTAGGCATGACGAAGGATTATTCAAATATAAATTGGTTCAATCGCCCAAACACATGGACAGAGCCTTGTTGCATTGTCGATTCTCTTATTCTTTCTGGGCAATTTTATGAAATAACAAAGGATATTAAATATTTACGCTTATTGAATCGTATTTATTTAAATTCTTTCCGTATGGCTCAAAGAAGCAACGGCGGAGCTGGATGCAACACCTGCTTGTCCGAAGAAAACAATGAGGTGCATGGTTATCTTTATGAAGCGTTCTTTTGCTGTACGATGCGCTTTGCTGAAGGTCTTCGTTTTGTGAAAAAATATTCCTCATCTTGTAACGATAATTTCCTCTTTGTTTCTATCCTCGCGGATCAAGAAATCAAATTAGATAATGGGTGTAACGTTTCAATCAAAGGGGACATTTACCAAAAGGGAAAGGTTAAATTATCTTTTTCAAACGTCAAGGAGACGAATCACATATCAATTTATATTCCTGAAACAATTCCTTTCAAGCTCAAGAGAATGAAATATGCATACGAGAATGAAATATTGAGTTTCGACGTTTCTGAAAATAAAGATATAGATATTGCGTTTGAATTAAGCGTGCACCACGAGGGTCCTCTTCGTTTTGTTGGCGATATGTTGTTGACAAAAAGAAATACAAATCCTGATAAACGCATATTTCAAGAAGATGGAAAATTCTATTATTATTTAGTTGATTACAGCAGGATAAAAGGTAAACGTAATTGTTTGGAAATTAAGCAAGAAATATGAAATCTTTCTTTAAGATAGCAAAACCGATATGGGGGAAGGGGAAAGTAGATGAGCTAAATTCATCATTGTTTTTCTCCACAAAAATCGATAATTCAAAGATTGTCTTTCTAACAATTACGGCCAATAATTTTTATCGTATCTATTTGGACGGGAAGTTTTATGGCTATGGTCCATCGCGTGACGCACATAATTATTATCGTGTTGACGAATATCAGATTTCTTTTCGAAAAGAAAAAGATCACGTTCTTGTAATTGAAGTTTCTGGATACAACTGTAATTCATTCTATTCTCTTAACACAGAGCCTTTTCTTCAATGCGAAGTAAAAAACGAAAGAAAAGAGGTTCTCAAAGCTACAGGAAGAGATTTTGATGTCTTTGTTAACGAAACAAGAATACGTAAGGTCACGCGTTTTTCTTATCAAAGAGCTTTTAGCGAATCTTATAAAATCGACGAACGTTTGGAAAAATTCCTAAAAGGAAAAGATGAGCCATATCAAAAACTTGATGTCCTTACCTTGGGTGACAAGCAATTAGAAAAACGCATTGTGAATTATCCAGAATACACAAGGGAAAAATTTTCCTTACTCGAAAAAGGCATATCAAACATTGATGAAAAAAAGAAAATATACGAGGATCGTTACCAGTTTTTGGATTTTTTGAAAATATTCCCAAAAGAAAGTTGGGAAATAGATAGCAACAAAATCGCCTCTCAGCTTTCCTTCAAGTTAGCAGAAAACAATTTTCCTCACCTGAAAGAAAATGATTTTGCGACTTTCGGCTACAAACGTTCTTTAACCGGTTTTATTCATATAAAGCTGAACGTAACAAAAAGTTCCTTGATATATATTCTTTTCGATGAAGTCAACATACCCGACAAAAACAATCCAAAATTAATCGGAATTTCTTTTTGCCGAAATACAACCCATAATTGCATCACCTATTCTTTAGAAAAAGGTGAGTATGATTTGCTTACGTTTGAACCATATACGCTTATGTACGCGCGTTTGGTTCTTCTTTCTGGGGAGTGCGTCATCGAGGGTTTTGATATTCTCACATACGAAAACCCTAATGCAAAAATAAGTTTTAGCTTTGCTAATCCAAAAATTAATTCTATTTTGGAAGCAGCAAAAAACACGTTCGCCCAAAACGCTTTGGACTTACTTACCGATTGCCCATCAAGAGAAAGGGCCGGATGGCTTTGTGATTCTTTCTTTTCGGGACAGGCTGAACCCTTGATTACGGGATATAACAAAGTAGAGGAGGCCTTCCTTGATAATTATTCAAAATGCTCAAAAGAAAACATTCCCGAAGGAGTGATTCCGATGTGTTACCCCGCTGATTTTCCAAGCAAAGAATTCATTCCAAATTGGTCTTTGTGGTACATCCTTGAATTATATAATTATTGGCAAAGAAACGGTGATTCTTCATTAATTGAGAGCAGCAAAGAAAATATTCGAGGAATTTTAAATTATTTCGAGAAACTGGAAAATGAGATAGGTCTTCTTGAAAATTTAAAAGGCTGGGTTTTCGTGGAGTGGTCAAAAGCAAATGATCCTGAATTCATTAAAGGAATAAACTTTCCATCGAATATGCTCTACTCAGACGCTCTAATTAAGGCGGGGCTCATTTTGAATAAAAATGCTCTTATCCAAAAAGGAAAGAAATTGAAACTCACTATTCGAGAATTATCCTTTCATGATGGGTTCTTTGTTGATAATGCCATACGCGATCAAAACAATCAAATCATTCTAACGAAAAACACGACTGAAACTTGCCAGTATTACGCTCTTTTCTTCGATATAACCCAAAAAGAAGAAAACATAAGATTCTTTGAAAAGATGGTCAATAGCTTTGGAGAATATCGAGATGAGAAAAAGGTTTATCCGAACGTTTATAAATCAAACGTTTTGATGGGAATAATGATGAGGCTTTCTCTTTTAAATCGTTATGGCTATGACAATTTAGTGTTTCAGGAAACAATAGAATATTTCTATAAGATGAGTTCTCTTACGGGAACTTTATGGGAACACGATTCCGTTTTTGCGTCCCTAAATCATTGTTTTACAAGCTACATCATTAATATCTTCTTAGATGCGTCTTTTGGATTGAAATGGATCGACAATAAAAACAAAATCGTTCACATGCATAAGAAGGATCTCCTCATTGAGGGTAGAGTCATCTTACCAATAGAAGACAAAAGGCTGATCATTTCAGCGAAAAACAATAAGCTGTCAGTAAGAAAACCGCGTGATTACAAATTGGAATTTGACTGAAACAAACGGTTAAGTGTTTTTAATATTGCCAACACATTAACGTTTCGTTTATCTTTGTAAAAATTGCAAAAAACCGAAATTCATCACCAAATCAGCCTTTTTTGCAAAAGAGTCTCTAATCGCCCCAGCATAACATAATCATTTATGCGTGTTTGTGTTCTTTTTTGATTATAATATTTCTATGAATGAGAACATGTTTACTAGAGAACGTTATAAATCAATCGAAGAATATCTTAAAAAAGAATCAAGAGCTACAGTTGATGAATTGGCCAAGATGTTGTATGTTTCCCCGGCAACGATTAGGCGCGATTTAACAGAAATGGAGAAAATGGGTCAAATAAAAAGAACTCATGGAGGAGCGATTTATAATGATAGCCCCGATGAATTAAATATTTTTGTCCGTATCGAAAACAACGCGAAAGATAAAGAGGAAGTCGCTAAAATAGCCTTAAAGCATATTCCGCAGTTCAATACGTTGTTTGTTGACAATTC
>CAVGNL010000045.1:0-6179 GCA_963630455.1 Prevotella sp. CAG:755 | reverse complement strand
AGCTCGAATTTTGCTGCTTCGCTCTAAAATTTGGAGATGAGTTTTTTATTTAACAAAATTTATATTTCATGTTCCTTTATTTTCTTAATCGGCTCCGTTTTCATGATTTTATCAGCGAGAAAAGCTGTCACCAAACCAGTCAACAACGAAATCAAGGAGATAAAAGGAAAATAGAAAAAAGTCGTGAAACCATGTTCGACAAAGATTGAAGCGATAGCAACTTGAGCGAGAGAATGAGAATAGGCTCCGAGCAAAGACACGCCATAAATCGTAATCAAATGGAATTTCTTTTCAAAAAGGAAATGTCCTAGGCACATCAAAGCAAAAGAAAGAAGCGCTCCAGCCAAAGACATGTAAAAGGGCATTTGAAAGATTGTCCCTCTAAGCAAAGCGACAATAAAAACACGTAGCAAAGAGACTAGCAAAGCCTCATAGAACGGGCAAGAATATAGCAAAATAACAATCACGAGGTTGGCTAAGCCTGGTTTGACTCCAGGAACCCAAGAAGGGATGAAGGACTCGACGTAGCCTAAAACGATCGCCAAAGCCAACATGATCGAAAGAAAAGCTATTTTATGAATCGAATATCTCTTTTTCATATCTCAATCTCCGAATCATGGCTTATTTTCGTTGAATATAAAGCTACAATCACCTCATTTGGCGCGCATATTAAAGTCTGCATCGGTGAGTCTACATAGCCCTGATGAACGCAATACTGATTTGAGCAATTGCTTTGTTTAACGCCTATTTTGTGTTCTTTTAGTTCGATAATCATATCGATTGAAAAGTTGTTTCTATTTATTTGCACAGGATATTCTTTATCTTCACCTTTTAGATAAATTTTTTCGTAAAGGAGCTCGTTTTGCCAATAAACATTCGCATAGACATCATTTTCAGAGTCTCTTGGGAAAAGATAATAGCCTAAAAGCGTGCATGAAGTCGCCGCCAAAAGAATTCCTACGATAAAATCGCCTAAATGCTTTTTTAAAAAATCATGGAATTTCTTCATTTTTCCGCAACAAAACCCATATCAGGAGAAGCGACGACATTTTCCCCATCGAAAATCATATATTCGAAGGAAAAAGTTTCTTTAAGAGCTTTAGCCGCTTCTTCACCGCCAATGAAAATAACCGTGCTCAAAATATCAGCAACCCCCGCATCATCGCATCTAATAGTAACAGTATCGCAGTTGGCCTTTCCGGAGCCGTTTCGAGGATCGACTATGTGCGAATACATCTCTCCTCTATACTCTTTGCCTTGCTGATTGCTTCCAGAAGTTCCGACAGAAGTATCCTTAGCAAAGAAATAAGCCTCCGAATAGCCTTGGTTCAAAAGGCTAGTCATCTTTATTTTATAAGGATAGGCGTCATTATATGATCCAATTCCTAGTGAAGAGGATCCGCCGTCGATATAATAGTCTCTCACCCCTTCTTTCTTTAAATAATCTTGAGCTATTTTGACAGCATACCCTTTCGCAAAAGCGCCAACATCGATTTTAGCCTTTCCTGTCCTTTTAACCTTATTTCCGTTAACCGTCAAAGAAGATTGATTAACTTCTTCTAAAAGAGTTTTTAAAGTCGCATCATCAGGTAATGGTTGATTGTGTTGGATGAAATTCTTCCATAATGTCGATATTTTTCCAATCAAAGGGTTGAAAAGGTATTGTTTTTCGCCATTTAGCACAAACGAGGTCTTCTCTTGCATTTGTAAGCCAAAAGAAAGTAAAGAAGCCAAGCGGGGGTCGACTTCAATTTCCTTTCCCTCGCTTGTATCTGAATTCAAATAAGCGATGTTGATAACTTGGTCCAGATTCTTATCGGTTTTTAAATTGTAGGCATCAGATAAGGAATCATATTCGCTAAATATATTAAAAACATTCTCCATTATCGAAGTTGAGCCACCAGACATTTTCACGCTTACATAAGTTCCGAAATAAGGTTGTAGATTCTCGATTGTTTTCTTTTGGGAACAAGAGGTGAGAAGTAATAGCGGCAAGAGAAGAATTTTCTTTTTCATAAGCAAAGATTATAAATAGTGATTTGAAAGAAAAAAAGACTCCGAAACAAATCGGAGTCCAATTTCAAAACAGGTTAGCTCTTATTTTGCGCCAAGGATGTGGCCATATAAGCCAGCAAGGCGGACATATTGAGAGGTGAAGCTGTATTCGTTGTCATACCAGGCAACAACTTTGACAAATTTCTTTCCTTCTGGTGTCTCAACGATCATTGTCATTGTGGCATCGAAGATAGAACCATAGGTGTTGCCAAGGATATCACTGGAAACGATTTCGTCTTCATTGTATCCGAGAACTCCTTTGAGTTCGCCTTCAGCAGCTTTCTTCATAGCAGCGTTGATGGCTTCGACTGTGACATCTGGATCTTTGAGTTCGATTGTGCAATCGCAAAGTGAGCCATCTTGAACAGGGACGCGGATGGCGTTGCCGTTTAAGCATCCATTGAGTTCAGGAATGACTTTGCCGATGGCTTTGGCGGCACCAGTTGTCGTAGGAACGATGTTGGCGGCTGCTGCACGGGCTCTGCGGAGATTGCTTCCAGCAAGATCGAGGATTCTTTGATCGTTGGTGTAGGCGTGGACGGTTGTCATTGTTCCACCGATAACACCAAAGGTATCGTTAAGTACTTTCATCACTGGTGCTAAGCAGTTTGTTGTGCAAGAAGCGCCGGAGATGATTGTTTGCTTGGCTGTGAGTTTATCTGTATTAACTCCATAGACATATGTTGGAATGTCTTTGGAAGAAGATGGAGCGGAGATGATGACACCTTTTGCGCCATTGTGAAGATGGACATCGCCGTCTTCGTGGCTCTTAAGACGCCCAGTGCATTCTAAGACGATGTCGACGCCATATTTGCCCCATTCAAGTTCTTTTGGATCTTTCTTTCCGAGAACTGGAATCTTATGTCCTTGGAAAATGATGTTTGTCTCGTCTGCGGAGATTTCATCTTTGTGCCAGGAACGATGAGTGGAATCGTATTTTAAAAGATATGCAAGAGTTTTTGCATCAACCAAGTCGTTGATTGCAACAACCTCAAATTCGCCGCTTTCATATGCGCGACGGAATGCGAGACGGCCGATTCTGCCGAATCCGTTAATAGCTAGTTTAATTGACATGTAACTTTATGTCCTCCTTTTTAAACTGCCTTTGTATTATAGCAAAGCTAAAAAAGAAAATAAAAGGAATTAAATAAGACATACGAATGATAAATTGGTAAACGATTAACATAGGCGAACATATCAAGGAATAAGACGTAAAACTCATTTTTTTGCTTGAGCGATTTTATATTCTTCATCGAGATACCTAAAAAGATGGTTTACGTTGCTACGCGATATCGTAGTATTCAGTTCTTCGGAAAGCAGTGAAGCGAGTTCGTTTAAAGACGCGTCTTGATGCTCTAGCCTCAATCTCATGAGGGTTCTTAGTTTTTCGTTCTCAATGCCATCCCACCCATTTTTGCCTACAAAATAGTTTATTTGCATTATTTGTTTCTCTGAGGATTTCAATGTTTTTCCGTAATTTGCGGCATCTAGATTGCTTAGTCTATTCGTAACATTAGCAAAATCCCTTTCAACGCGCACGTTCTCGAATTCCAAGCATGATGATTTAGCTTTTAGGATTATTAAAAAATCAGATATTTCATCGCTTCTTTTCAAATATACGACATAGCGATTCCTTCGTTGGATCATTTTGGCGTTCAACGGATGAAACGGATAATGTTGAAGAAGCTTAAGAATCCATTTTGCATAAGAAGAATCGGTAAAAGAAAACTCAAGATGATAAGTTGAGGACTTGGGGCTATTTACCGAGCCTTTTGCTAAAAACGCGCCAGTTAGATAGGCGGAAATTTGATTTTGGGTAACAACAAGGTTTTTGGGATTCTCAATCGAGAAAAAATCAATGCCTAAATCATTGAGAATATCTTCGGGGTCTTTTTCCAATAAGACATGAAAAACCATTCTTTTGAGGAAACCAGCTGAACGAGTATAGGCAAAACGCGCATTCACGCCATATAAATCATGAAGGTACTGATAAATGGATTTGGCAATCGAGGAAGATTCGCTGGAAACATCAAGTCTTTCCGTTCCTTCCTTAATGGAAAGATAGCCATTGCAGCGAATAAAAGAAGACAAAAGAGAACGTTTCTCTTCATCGCTTCTTTCAGCTTTCGCGCTTTCTTCTTTTACTTTTTCGGCAAAGGATATGCCAACATTTCTTTTCATTTATCGGTTTTCTTCAATTTGTTAAGGTAAGAAATTATCCCAGAGGAAGCAATCGCCCCGTCGTTTGCCGCCGTAACAACCTGTCTTAAACGTTTTTTAACGATATCACCAGCCGCAAATAAGCCCGGGACAGAGCTCATCATTGAGTCATCTGTCACAATAAAGCTTCGTTCTGTTTCTAGGGGCAATGAAGAAAGAAACTGGCTTGCGCTCCTTTCGCCAGCAAAAGGGAAAACCATGCTTGTTTCAATTATATGTTCGCCATCTTTGCCCAGGTATTTAATAGACTCAATCCTAGATTCGCCTTCGATAGCCATAATTTTAGAATTCGTCAGCAAAACTACGTTATTTTTCTCTTTCAAGCTCTCTAGGTAATTTAAATCGCCTTCAAGAGAATCGCTAGGAACCAAAATATATAGTTTATTAACGATATTTGATAAATAAAGGCTTTCTTCAACAACCCGGTTGCCATTTCCGTAAATAACGGCAACTTTATTTCTTAAAAGAGGGCCATCGCATGTCGCGCAATAGGAAACGCCTTTGCCAAAAAACTCTTTTTCGCCTTTGATCGAAGGGAGATTAGCTAATCCTGTGGCAACGAGCACGGTTTTGCTACGAATTTCCTCCTTGTTTGTTTTCGTAATAAACGATTCCCCTTCTTTTAGAACCTCAAAAACCTCTTGCGTTTCAATATTCACGCCAAGTTCATAGACGGATTTAAGAAAATTGCTTGCCAAAGAAAAGCCATCTTGATTTGGTAACCCTGGATAATTTCCAATCTCAGCGATATTAACGAGTTTCCCTCCAGGCATCCCCTTCTCCAACCAAATAAAGGGAACGTTCGCCCTTTTTAAGTATAAAGCAGAGGTAATTCCCGCCGGGCCTGCGCCAATAATCGTGACATTTGTCTCACGCATCGCTTCCACTCTCCAACGTTCTTTTCTCTAAAACTCTCGTATCGCGAAGATAAATCAAAGAAATAATAGACGCCATTAAAGCAAAGGTGCTCGACAAAATAAAGCCATAAGAGAGGTTGATATAGAGATTGTCAGCAAAATCATTGACATTCTTGCCAATAAGATAGAAAAAGGTGCCGAGGAAAGAAAGAGCGCAAGCGCCAATTAAAACATAATAACCGATCTTTTTATTCTTCCGCAAAGTTAAAAAGGAAGCAACGAAAGCAATGAAAGCGGCGATCGAAATGATAAAAGCAACAAGAAGCAAAGGAGTCCTCCCACCAAAAAGCAATTCATATCCTTGATAAGAGATAATATCCCCAGCGCCATCCTTCAAAGAAGAAGTCGTCAAAGAAGGCATGAGTGGGAAAAGAAATGAAGGGATAAGAATACCTGCTGAAATAAGCGGGAAGAACAAGCCGTTTTTGTTTTTTAAATAATAATCATGAAGATGCATGGATACGATGATGACAATACCGATCAAGATATAAATAAGGGAGTTGCAAATGCTCCAGGCATTATCTGTGCCCATGTTAAAATTCGTATCGCGGAATGGCTCCATGATGACGCGGACAATGCCATACCATAAGAAATAACAACCAACGCGGTCTCCTTTGGAGGCCCATTTCTTCAAAAGAACGCCGACCACATATTGAATAATGAAATATCCAGCAATCGAAAGAACGCTTTCGATGAGGAAAAGAGGGACATAAATCATCCCCTCCCCTGCTGTGGCTGCTGATGCGCTGGAAGTAGAGATGTGCATTTGCTCAACCAGCCAAGTAGGCAACCATCTAAAATAGTTTACCGAAACCGCTCGGCCATAAACCTCATTGTTGAAGAAATTGCCCCATCTTCCAACGGCTTGGCCAATTAAAACTGTTGGGACGACTTCGTCAACTGTCCATCTAGCATCAAGGCCTTTTTTTGAATGCTTGGCCATTAAAGCGCCCACGAGAATCCCAAAGAAAGCTCCGCCTAAAATAG
>CAVGNL010000044.1:0-3295 GCA_963630455.1 Prevotella sp. CAG:755 | reverse complement strand
ACCTGTGACCCCCGCCTTGTAAGGGCGATGCTCTCCCGCTGAGCTAAGCATCCACGGGTGCCGCCTAAACGTGCGTCAATAATTGTACTAAAGAGAAGTTAATCAGTCAATTAGATATCTCAAAACTTTTATAAATTAATTAAAATATCGATAAATAGTTTAAAAAGGGCTGTAAAAGCCCTAATTTTGAAGATCAATATCCGGGTTTTCCAAGTAAATGGAACATATTTCTCTTATAAATTTCAACACCGGGTTGATTGAAGGGATTTATTCCATTTAAATAAGCGCTCATTGCGCACGATTTTTCAAACCAATAGAAGAGATACCCAAGATTATAGGCATTCATCCTATCTAGTTCGATTACAATATTATCATTGCCACCATCTTTCGTGTGAGCTTCCAACGTTCCTTCAAAAGCTTTATCTTGAATTGTTCCAAGGCCCATGCCCTCAAGGAAATTAAGATTATCAAGATTTCCTTCATCGTGAGGCACTTTTATCCAATGGCGATGATGAGTTAAATGAAGCGTAGTCTCAAAGAAACAATGACTGCCTTGCTGAATAAATTGCCCCAAAGAATGCAAATCCGTCGTGAAAGTTGCAGAATCAGGCAACAAACCCTTGCCATCCTTTCCTTCAGATTCTCCAAATAATTGTTTCCACCACTCTCCGAGTTGAACAAATGATGGAACATAAGTGATGAAAAATTCAGCCGATTTATTGTATTTTTCATACAAAGCATGCCTTACGACTGCGTATTTATAAGCTTGGTTAACATCTAAAGAAGGATTCATCGTATCTAATCTAGCTTGAGAGGCTCCATCAAGCATTTCTTTAGGATCGATTCCGGCTACCGCAATAGGTAAGAGGCCAACGGAGGTCAAAACGCTGTAACGACCACCGATATCGTCAGGAATGACAAACATCTCATATCCTTCTTGCTTTGCAAGCGTATTGAGAGCGCCTTTTGATTTGTCGGTCGTGGCAAAAATAGCTTTTCTTGCCTCTTCGACACCATCTCTTTTTTCAAGAAGCGCTCTAAGCAAACGGAAAGAAACGCTCGTTTCAGTTGTTGTTCCAGATTTAGAAATAACGTTGACAGCGAATTTCTTATCGCTAAGATACTCAATGCTTTCTTGAATGTATGTTGGATCAAGGCTTTGGCCGAGATAAATAATTTCAGGTTTATTGCTACGGAAAGTACCTTTTAAAGCTTCAATAGCAGCCCTTGCTCCAAGATATGATCCGCCAATTCCGCAAACAACCAAAATATCATAGTTATCGCGAATAAATTTAGCATCTTTCTTTATTCTTTCGAATTCTTCTTTGTCGTAATTAACTGGCCAATCAAGCCAACCGAGGAAATCGCTTCCGGCTCCACTTCTATTATTAATGATATCATTGATTTCGTTAACCCTTGTTTGGTATTCAGTAAAATCAACTTTGTTAACCAAATGATCAGTCTTAGTTTCAATAATCATATTAAAGTTCTTCCTTTTCTATTTCTTCTTTGATCCATTCAGACAGATGTTCTTTAAGAACACAACATGAGATATTTTCTTCTTTTACAGTATATCGTGCAATAGATTCTCTTTTCTGACTTGAATTCAAGGCCTTAAGTGACACACGCATCGATGGGCCCTTTTCGTCATAAGAGATGACTTTCACTTTATAGATGTTTCCTACTCGCACATAGTCGGTAAACGAATGAATGTAATGGTTTGAAACTTCGCTAATGTGCAACAAGCCCGTTAAATCATCATCAAACAACAGAATGGCATATCTCGGATAAACCTTTATAACAGTTCCTTCGAGAATGTCACCAATATTAATTTTCTCCATTCTTTCCTCCTTCCAATATTTTTGCGTCTGAGCGAAATGTTATCTTTATGTTTCTTTTATCCCCCAAAACGATTTTAGGTTTTCTTCCTAAGGAAGAAAGCATTAAAGATCCTTCATCAGTATAATCCTTTAACGAATCTTTGCATAAAGAAAACGCTTCATAAAGAAGGGAAAATTCAAAAGTCTGTGGCGTTTGAAGTTGGTAAACATTAGAACGCTTAAGATAATATTCGATTCCATCCTTGTCATTGGTCATCATGGCTAAGGAGTCAGTTGAGGGAATTGCTGTTACGGCGGCACCATTAATTTTTGCGGTTTCGATATTGTCTTCAATTAATTTTTCCGTCAAAAAAGGCCTATCGCCATCATGAATAAGGATAAGAGATGATTTGTTAACATTTGAATCATAGAGAAATTTAAGAGCTTCGAATGTAGACTCTTCTCTAGATGAGGCACCATTAATCACAACATGTTCTTTAAAAGCTTCATTTTTTGAAAGCAAATTCTCGGTGTATTTTTCAAAGCCTTTAGGGACAACGAGAATCACAAAATCAATGCACGGCGATATGGCGAAGACGTCATATGGATAAAGAAAAAGTTCTTCTTCATCAAATTTCATGAATTGTTTAGGCAAGGAGGAAGAAAATCTTTCGCCTTTCCCAGCCATAAGGATAATGGCAATGTTCATCTTATTTTGAAAATTCATAAACTAGTCTTGCGTGGAATTCGGGTTTTCTCGTTTAGCAAGATTTTCGTTGATGACGATGCCTTGAATTATCAAATGCATAATCTTGTCTAATTCTTTGCCTGAACGATAATCTGCCGGGCAAACGTAATTAACGCGTCCATCTTGAAAAAGATCGGCCACCTTATCTTCTTTTCCGCGTGGATAGACGGCAATGGACTTACCACCGGAATTCTTTGCAACAATCATTGCTGGTATATCAGTCATTCCATCTCCGATATAGACCATATTTGTATATGGAACTCGGCGTTCGTGCTGTTTCTCATTTACGCCTTTATCATCCGTAGCATCAAAAGCACCCTTGGAAACACGATAAAAATATTGAGTTTTTTGTGTGTAATTAATTGATAATTTAGGCCAGACCGCCTTCCCGTTTTCATCGTAATAGAATTCACAACCGTATATCATTTTGAATTCTTTTGCAATCGAGCATCCTTCAACGATTTCCTTATTGCCGCTCGAAACAAGATAATGCTCAATTTTTATTCCGTTCTCTTTTCCAAAATCGTTTATTCTGGAAAACCAATCGATAACGCCGGGCCAAAATTCGATATTTTTTCCTTGTTCGCGCAGCCATTCTTTGCTCATGTTAATGCCCTTTTCTTCGCATGACTTGAGCATGACGTAAAGATATCCAAGAGTGCGTTCCATACCAGTCTTTTCGCAAAAATCACCAGTTTTTGCCCAAAATTGTTCAGGAGTCATATCA
>CAVGNL010000043.1:0-2770 GCA_963630455.1 Prevotella sp. CAG:755 | reverse complement strand
TTTTCCCTATTCCGGAAATCATGTGTACCTAATTTATAGACTTGTTATGTTATATACGAATTTTGACGGTTTGCAGCGGTAACCTAAAGTAGAGGTGTAAAAGCAAATTGGGGAAATCGCTATTTTTGCGTAAATTGCAAACTCAAAAAAAACATCTAAAATAAAATGTGTAAGGGAAAGAAAAATATATGCGCGGTCCAAACACAAGGCAATCTATCTTAAAATCAAATACGCCAAAAGAAGGCATTAGAAACAGCGCGAGAATTTTTTGCTGTGTTTTCATTCTCATTTTCGCCCTCTGTTTCATCGTCTTTCTGAGTTTAACTTTAATCGATTTTATCAATTACATAAATGCGCTGAATTCTTCCGCTTGTGCGGGAATGGATTCGGCAAACGGATTAGGACAATTCTTTGATGCATCAGCTCTTCAAGGGTTAGCAAGAGCCGAAGCGATTGCAACTTATGGCGAGGATACAGTTAACGAAACGCCTACGCTTATTGAAAACGTCAAAACCACAATCCTTAGCAAATATACGTTGCATGATGGGGTTTATTGTTACAATATGTTACCGATAATCGATTATAAATGTTGGATTTCCATTGCTATCTGTTTAATTTTGATAATCGCAATTGCAATCCAAATATATACCGCGATTCGACTAGAAAAAGCAGAATACACGGAATACTATATGTTGATAGCCTTGCAATTTATTGTCTGGAATATACCTTCTGCTATTTTGATGATTTGTGGTAGAAAAGATCAGATTTATATGTTTGCAAAACCATGATTGTTTTTGTGGTTAGTGTTTGTTGTGGATGATAAAAACGCTTAAAACATGTCTTATGTTATTTTTTGTCGAACAAGAAATTAACAAAAACAATCGAAAAATTATCTTATCAGTCTTCAAAAGACTATGTTTTGTCAATTTCAATAAAGTAAACAAGATTTATTTTTGGAGATTTGAATCTTTGCGACTTGAACATAGTACAATCTCATCCCAAATTAATTTGCTTATTCAGGCTTTTTAGTGCCGCATTCACAGCAGAAATTTCCTTGATTTTGAATTCCGCAGTTTGGACAAGTCCAGGATTTGTTTTCTTTTATTTCACTTGAATCGATAACCACATCATTATTTTCGTTATTTGAGGCTTCAATCTCTTCGCTGAAATGAGTATGAGAAACAACCCACTTCTTCATCTTGATAGCTAACCAGAAGGCGTATATCCCAAACGTCACCACGCTCAAAAGGAGCCAGATGATGTATTTGCCGAATAATTGGAGGCCATTGCCATCGAATTTTAGTCTATTTCCATCTACGACTGTATGCTTGGCATACCAGTTTTCTTTCAAACATATAGCCCAAGGATAGGCAATGCCAAGGGTGAAGACGGTCATAATAAAAGTCAGAATGTTGTAACCGATAAGTTGAATCAAACGACCGTCGAAATTAGATGAAGCATTTTTTTCGTCAACCTTATTTTCTTTGATGTGAGTATGGGAAACAACCCACTTCTTCATCTTGATAGCTAACCAGAAGGCGTATATCCCAAACGTCACCACGCTCAAAAGGAGCCAGATGATGTATTTGCCGAATAATTGAATTCCTTTGCCATTGAATGATAAACGCTTCCCATCAATAACCTGGTGTTTTGTTGACCAGTTTTCCACAAAGCATTTAGCCCAAGGATAGCCTAAGCCAAAAGTAATTCCGGTTAATATTCTTCCAAGAAGGCGATAGCCGATAAGCTGGATAAGTCTCCCATCAAATGAAGATTTTCCCTTGTCTTTTGTTTTGAGAGAAAGTTCTTGAATTTGAGCGTTCAATTCATTTGCTTTTTCGGTATTTCCTTCTTTTGTTGCCTTTTTATATTCTTTTTGCAACAAGGATAACTTTTCCTCACTCGTTAGCAAACGAGGCTTTTTCCCAAGACTTGGAAGGGTTTTTGAAAGGAAATAGCCTTCCGAAAGCTTTTTGCTGAAGAGAACAACGGCTATTGCGGCTAACACCAAAATAACGAGGAAAATGATCGCCCCAGCTAAATCATATATTTTAAAGAAGAAGAATGAAGATACACGTAGAAAACCAAGCGCTCCCTCAAAGACAAACAAAAGGGCGATCGCTCCAAGAGAAATGTAATTTTTGATTTTTTCTTCTTTTTTGTAAACAGTAAGCAAAACAATGGTGGCGATAAGCAATAGCAAGCAAAAAATGGCTGACACGATTAATGAAATTCTAGTGAATTCTATTCTTTCAACATTTTCATAATAAAAATTACCATCACCATATACGAAATTAAGGAAGAAAGTAAAAAATACCCCCATCATTTGAACCACAATAGACGAAAACGTTAAAACTCTTAAAGCCAAAGTCATTTTTTTGGTATTTATTAAGCTTTTAATAACAAAAATGAGGTTAAGAACAAAATATATCAAAGCCCCTAGCATGAATAAGCTATAAAGATCGCCATAATCATTTATGCGGAAAGACCCAGAAGAATTGCCAGGCAAACAAACAAGTTGAAGAATAAAAATCGGAATAATCGTAATTAAAAAAACAAAATATGCTGGTTTTAATGCTTTTTTTCTTTCATCATATGCGAATAAATCATTTACATATTTATTGTTTTCGTCGTTAAATTCGTTAGAAACGCCGCTATTTAATTCGGCAGTCTTTAAAGGCGCTTCATTTTTGGCTCTTCTTGCGATTTCTTTTTCAGCACGGATACGTGTTCTTTCTTCTTCTTTTTTCTTTAAAGATAAAGCTCGTTC
>CAVGNL010000042.1:0-4025 GCA_963630455.1 Prevotella sp. CAG:755 | reverse complement strand
GATATCGGTGATGGAACATTCCAAGTCTTAGCCACGAACGGCGATACGAATCTTGGCGGAGATGACTGGGATAATGCCATTGCCGATTGGATTCACGCTCAAATTCAAATTGAAACTGGCGTTGATTTAACAGATAAGATGGCTAAGCAACGCTTCTTGGATGCAGCCGAAAAAGCTAAAATCGAATTATCAAGCAGCTTAGAGACAACAATTTCCTTACCGTTTATTGGCATGGGCGCTTCAGGCCCAATCAACTACGAAGGAAAATTAACGAGAGCAAAATTCCAAGATTTGACAAAAGGCTTATTGGAACGTTGCAAAGTCCCAATGGAAAAAGCTTTGCATGATGCCGGCTTGAATTACTCCGACCTCGAGGATGTCTTAATGATCGGCGGATCAACACGTATGCCAGCTGTTCAAGAAATGGTTAGCAAACTATCCGGCAAGAAGATCAATATGTCTGTTAATCCAGACGAAGCGGTTTCTATGGGTGCGGCTATCCAAGGAGGAATCATCGCTGGAGACGTCAAGGACGTAGTTCTTCTCGATGTCACGCCTTTGACGCTTGGCATCGAAACCCTTGGCGGAGTCTTGACACCTCTTATCCCTCGCAATACGACAATTCCTACAACCAAGAGTCAAATCTTCTCAACCGCAGCTGATAATCAACCAGCTGTCGACATCATGGTTTATCAAGGTGAAAGACCGATGGCTCACGATAACAAATTGCTTGGCCATTTCCAATTAACCGGAATCAAACCTGCACGTCGTGGCGAGCCAAGAATCGAGGTTACCTTCTCAATTGATGTAAACGGCATCGTCAAAGTATCAGCTAAAGACTTAGATACGCAAAAAGTCCAAGATATCACAATTTCTGGATCAAACGGTTTATCCAAAGAGGATATCGACCGCATGGTTAGAGAAGCTGAAGAAAACAAAGCCGCCGATGAGAAGAGGAAAGGTGACATCGAAGTCAAGAACAAAGCTCAGACATACGTCGATCAAATCAATCAAACGTTGGTCGAAAAGGGAGCGCAGCTTTCCGAAGAGCAAAAGAACGAACTTATCAAGATTCGTGATGATGCCCAAGCAGCAATTCAAAACGATAACATCGATAAATTAAGAGAAATCGTTGGAAAACTTGAGGATGCTGCAAATATGGCTAACGCCTATCAACAGCAACAGTCTCAAGGTCAAACAAACACTTCCAGCACCAATGGTGGAAGCAACAATGACCAAGATGTTGTTGATGCAGATTTCACCGACAAAAAAGCTTAATCAATTCAGTAATTGCAAAGGCGTCCTATTGTGACGCCTTTGCCTTATCTTTTCTAAGAAAGGAGTAGGAAATATGGCGTCAGAAAAAAGAGACTACTACGAGGTTCTCGGGATAAGCAAAAACGCTACGAAAGATGAGATACGTTCAGCTTACCGTAAATTAGCGAAAAAATATCATCCAGATATCAACCACGATCCAGATGCTCCAAAAAAGTTTGAAGAAGTCCAAGAAGCCTACGATGTTTTATCCGATGACAATAAAAAGGCGGCCTATGATCAATATGGCTTTGCGGCATTCGGACAAGGCTCATCTACAGGCGGATCCGGAAACCCATTTGAAAATGCAGGATTCTCTTCTCAGGGATTTGGGGGATTTGATGATTTGTTTAATTCCTTTTTCGGTGGGGGAAATAGAAGAAGCGCCAACAAAGGGGGCCCTCAAAAGGGAAACGATTCTTTATATAGCGTCAAAATTTCTTTCATGGATGCCATCAAAGGAACGAGCATCAGTATCCCATTAACCTACGACGAACCATGTGAAACATGCAAAGGAAGCGGCGCGGCTAGCGATTCGGACATTAGCAGTTGCCCATATTGCGGCGGAAGCGGATATGTAACCCAAAGGCAGCAAACAATCTTTGGAACCATGGAATCCCAAAGTGTTTGTCCACATTGCCATGGATCTGGCAAGATCATTAAGAAAAGTTGCCCAAAATGCGGAGGCAATGGCTACAATAGAGTTCGTAAAAACATCGAAGTTAACATTCCAGCTGGCATAAACGAAGGTCAGCAAATCAGAGTTAAAGGCAAAGGCGAAAGAGGAATAAACGGCGGCCCTAACGGCGATTTATACGTGGAAATCAAAATCGAAGCGGACAAGAGATTCAAACGCGACGGGAATGATGTCCATTCAGATCTAGACTTAGGTTTCGCTGATGCGGCGCTTGGCACAAAAGTCGACGTCGAGACAGTCTATGGCACTTTAAGCGTTGATATACCCGCAGGAACTCAGCCCGAAGCGATTTTAAAGCTTCGCGGACAGGGAATTAAAGACCTTCGTAACGGAAAACCAGGGGATCATTTCTTGCACGTTAAGATACATACCCCGACGGATTTGACAAAAACGCAAAAAGATCTCTTGCTGCAATTCCAAAAGGAAGAGTCAAGCAAGAAGAGAAGCTGGTGGAAGAAAACATTCAGCAAATAAATCGTCTCAAAGAGGCGATTTTTTTCTTTAAAAATATTCCATTAGATACTACTATTTTGAAATAGGGGTTTTGAATTAATCTATTATGCCAATCTGTAAAAACTGTCATCGAACAATATCGAAATTCGATAAAGATATGTGCCCATATTGCGGGGCTGAAAATCCCATTGAGGATAATTACCAAACGAAAGATGTAACTTCATTCATAAAAGCAACTTCATCAGAAAATAAACTATACAAATCGAAATCAAAGAAACTCACTGGTTTTTTGTGTGCGTTCTTAGGAAGCCTTGGCATCCATAATTTTTATCTTGGATACGTAAAAAAAGCCGTAATCGAACTGCTTGTCACTTTAGTTTTAGTCGGAGGAATAGGGACATTGCTATTCATGTTCGTTGCTCCGCTTAAAAACGCATCCGCCTATCTCCTTCCTTTTGGCGTCGTTTTTCTGTTCTATTTTTTTGCTTCTATCCATTACTTCAAAAACGACTCATTGGTTGACTCAAACGGAGTTTTCCTTAGATAAATGGAACGTTTTTTTGCAAGAACACAAGATGGCGCAGCCTTCCTTTCTTCCGAAGACGCTCATCATCTTATTAACGTGATGAGAGCTAAAGTGGGCGAGAAAATCGAGATTGTGGACTCTGGCACGCTTTATCTTGCCGAGATAAAAAGCTTATTGCCACTTAAAATCTCGCTCTTGTCCGTTTTGGAGAGAGACACTGAACTAAAAACCAAACTTATTCTCGGCTTTTCCTTGTTAAAAGGCGGTCATGATGAATTGGTTTTGATGAAAGGAACGGAGCTTGGCGTTTATGCTTTTTTGCCTTTCGTTTCCGAAAGAACGATTATTCGTCTGGATGAAAAAGAAAGAAAGAAACGCTTGGAGCGTTTTCAAAAAATCGTTGCAGGCGCGTCAAGTCAATCAAAAAGGCTTTTAACGCCATGTGTTTTTCCGATCGTCGATTTCAAAGAGGCGATAAAAGAAGAAGCCGATACCCGTTTATTCGCTTACGAAAACCTTTCTGATGGTTCTTTTAATCTCCCAAAAGAGTTTTCGAAAACAAAGAACGGAAGAAGCGTTTTGACTTTAGTCGGCCCAGAAGGCGGATTTTCAAAAAAAGAAGTTGATGAAGCGATAAGCGAAGGATTTACGCCTGTTTCGTTAGGAAAGAGGATTCTCCGAGCGGAAACAGCCTCTGTCTATCTAGCAAGCGTATTCTCTTTTCTCGAGGAAGAAAAATGAACATTTACGATATTTTGGCCAAGGCTCAAGCGCAAACAGATTTTTCTAAATCATCAGAGCAAATCTACTACGAAGAGAACTGCTATCGTTTGAACAGTCTTGAAAGCTATGCGTATCTAGCAGATCCTATGGACTCTTTCGGAATCGTTCGCGGAAATATAATCTTAAGAGCTTTGGAAAACAAGGAAACGATTGAGAAACTTTACAAAAAATATAGCAAAAACGATTTCTCATCTTTGATGACGCTAAATGAATATATGGAAAATGGCTTATTGAACCTTCCGTATCTTACTT
>CAVGNL010000041.1:0-3023 GCA_963630455.1 Prevotella sp. CAG:755 | reverse complement strand
TTGCACAATCGAATTATATCACGAACATAAAAAAAGGTAAAAAGATAACTTAATAATTTTTAAAACAGCCATAACTATCGAATGATTTTGACTAAAAATTAGGCAAAAAATCATTAATCTTTTCGAATTAAAAAGAAATTCTGCTTTGGAATTATTCTTCCTGTTTTATTAAAAGCTAAAAGAAAAACCCGTATTAAACGGGTCATAATAATTCGTAAATCTAGATTAGTTTTTACCACCAATAGACATCTTCTTTATCAATGCGTCAGGGCAAGAAAAGGAGATTGTATTCTTAACATTATTATCTAATCCTTTGATGTCTAACATCATTTGTTTTATGTTCCCGGCGAGGGTTATCAAGTCTAAAGGCTCAGCAATTTTTCCATCCCTGATCATGAAACCTTCGGCTTGGCAAGAGAAATCGCCACTAGAAGAATTTAAGCCTGTGGACAGTCCGCCTATGTCTGTTATGTAGACGCCAAGTTTTACTCCTCTAATTAATTCTTCTTTTGATACTTTTCCGGGCTTGATGGATATATTTGTCCAACCAGTACCTATTTTGCCTGATCCTAAAGCTGCGTTTCCTGTGGATTCCTTTCCGGCTTTTATAGCTGTTTCCCTGTTATAAAAATGAGTCATTAAAACTCCATGATTGACTATTTTTTTATTTGTTCTTGCCACACCTTCGAAATCGAAATAAGTATAGCCTGGCCCCTTCTTTAAAGGCATTTCGTCAATAGAAAGTTTTTTTGAAGCAACCTGTTTCCCCTCAAGTCCGACGAGGTAAGATTGATTCTTTTCTATGGCGATTGAACTATTGGCGCTTAAAAATGCCGAAATCAAAGGAACGAATACTTCCCTATCTAATAATGTTGGATATTTTCCAGCCTTGCATTGGCTTCCGCCAAATTTGGCCTTTCCTTCCGAAATTATTTCTTCAATGAATTTCTTCTCGTTGAAATCTGAAAGGTCGATTCCAGAATATGATTTAAAGGCTGTCTTTACTTCTTCTTTGCGTTTCAATACTATGCCAGCATAAATTCCGCAGTAGTTCCCTTTTTCTTTCAATTTAAGCCCAAATGAGTTGTAGAGGCAGTGATAACTTTCTGTTTCACAATACGTGACACCTTCAATTTCAGAGATTTCGCTATCGGCTTTGGCGAGGTCTTTTTCGAGTTTCTTGATTATCTCTATTTTTTCATCAATTGGTTGATTTTTTAATTCTTTGGAATAGAAGGTTTTCTTTTTGTATTTTTCAGAACCCTTGAATATCTCTAAACAATCTTTTCTTTCAGAGGCGCTAGCCGTATCTATGATGCCTTTGATCAAAAAATCTATTTCTTCATCTTCGTCTTTTTCGGTAGAGCAGAAACCGAATTTGTTTTTGTATATACCGCTGGCTAATATTTCTTGGTCGTTATCGATGTCATAAGAATCTATTTCATTGTGAAAAAGTGATATAGAAATTGACGAATTATTACCCATCTGAATTTGGCATGAACTGATGCCGGATTCCAAGGCTTTTTCAAAGAATTTATTGACGTTCATTTTAATTTGCCTCCTCTTCCTCCGACGGAGATGTTCCTGATTCTTATAGTTGGTTGCCCAACGTCGACTGGAACATAACCGGAAGAGGCTCCGCAATTGCCTTGTCCATAATCTAAGTCATTTCCAACCCTATCGATGTTCATAAGAACTTCAGACCCTGAACCGATTAAGGTGCACCCTTTTACCATCTCGCAAATTTTGCCATCGCGGATGATGTATGCCTCATCTGCTGAGAAATTGAAATTTCCGGTTGTTGGTTCAACGGAACCGCCACCAAAGTTGGCGACGTATATTCCCAGTTTCGTGTCTTTAATGATATCTTCGGGGTTATCTTTGCCTGCGGCGATATATGTGTTTGACATTCTTGATGTCGGCTCGTTTTTATAGCTTTGTCTTCTTGAGGTGCCATTTGCTTCTAAGCCAAGCCTTCGACCGTTTAATTTATCGATAAGGAAATTCACGCAAACGCCATCTTTTATTAATTGATTTCTCTGCGTTACATGTCCTTCGGAATCGATGTTGTTCGATCCCCATTCGTTAGGGATTGTTCCATCGTCATAGGCCGAGATAATAGGATTTGCTATTTGCTTTCCTAGAGATTCAGAGAAAACGGAAAGCTTTTTGGATGTTGCACTAGCTTCGAGCGAGTGTCCACAAGCCTCATGGAAAACAACCCCTCCCCAACCATTAGCGACAACAACGTCAAATTTGCCTTGTGGGCATTCTTTGGCCGAGAGAAGCGCTATAGCTTTTTTAGCAGTGGTAAGAGCAATCTCTTTCCAAGGTAGAATATTCTTGAAATAGTTCCAGGAAGCGGACTTTCCCGGTCCAGAGAAAAACGATTGGATGTTTTCACCTTCTTTTGCTGTTGCGACCATTGTTAATCGTCCTCTCTCTTCGTTGTTTTTATAATGCTTGGCAATTTCGCCTTCTGCATTCCATATGTGAATGTATTTTAATGAGCTACCAAAACTAACGGAAGCCATTACGATCCGCTTGTCAACGTCTTGCATGATTTTGGATGCCTCTTTGCAAAGAGATATTTTTTCTTCTGTTGGAACAGCAAGAATATGTTCATCGATTTTATTGATTATTTTTACTTTCTCATTTTTGACCGTTTTAACCGTTATCAAGCGTTCCCCTGAATAACGTTTTGAAAGATTCGAGGCCAAATCCAAAAGGGATTTTCGATTAATTTTCGATGTATACCCATATACCGAATTAAAACCCTTGAGGATACGTATGCCACATCCATATCTAGCAGTTCTAAGCGAAGACTCAACTGCTGAATTTTCAATAGATAAGCTTTCGGACTTTCCATCTTCAAAATAGATTTCGGCGTAATCTCCGCCAGTCGATAAAGCTACATTTAAAACGTCTATAGCGAGCTTGTTTGAAATCATAATTCAACTCCTATAAGTAGCGATGATAGCACAAACGAAAATAAGCTTCAGTAAAAATGTTTGAGTTTACTC
>CAVGNL010000040.1:0-4871 GCA_963630455.1 Prevotella sp. CAG:755 | reverse complement strand
GAATTGTAATAGGTTAAGACAATCGAAAAACGATTGATCGTCGAGATAAAGCCTTCCTTAGAATCCATTAAACCATAATCGCAAAGATATTTATGATTCTTCAAAGAGAAATCTCCGAGTAAATATTTCTTCTCTGAACAAACTCTTTCGCCATTGAAATAAATTTCCGTGTTTCTATTGAAGGTTGGATACATCGATTCCCCATTGACATAGAATTTGGCATATCGAGTGAGGTCGTAAGTAAGTTGGGCTGAAATTGAGATCGTAATGGCAAACAAGAAAAAGACAATTGCTTCAATGATTGCCAGAACAATCTTTTTTGATTTTCTTTTGTTGCCTTTGCTTTTTCCAAGGGATGGCAACAAATCATCTTTGTTTACGTCTAAAAGATTGTTCATACCGCAAATTATATTATTTTTAAGTTTGCGGTGAGAAGAGAACGTTACGAAAAAAGGCCCCAAACGGAGCCTTGTCACTTTTAGATAAATATTTGGAAGTTATTTGACTTCTTTGATACGGGCAGCCTTGCCGGAAAGTCCACGCATATAATGGATTCTTGCTCTTCTCACGCGACCATGCTTTAAGACTTCAATCTTAGCAATGCTTGGAGAGTGGAGAGGGAAGATTCTTTCAACGCCAATACCGCTAGAAATTTTTCTAACAATGAAGGTTTCGCTAACGCCATGTCCACGACGTTGGATGACGATGCCTTCATAATTTTGAATACGTTCCTTTTTGTTTTCGATGATACGAACGGAAACTCTGACGGTGTCGCCAGCGCCAAAAGCTGGGATATCGTCGCGGAGTTGCGAAGCTGTGACTTCGTTAACTAAGTTTAGATTCATTTGTTTTTCTCCTCTTAAGTTTGAATTGCGTTCTCTTCAAGTTCTCATCTAAGTGACTAATGATGGCGGAGCTTGCGTAGCGCTTTTAAAAGCGCGATAAGTATTGTATTGCTATTTTGAACTATTTACAAGATAAAGCGAACGAACGTTAAATGACACGTTAAATGACAAAGCGATCGTGAAAAATAGTCCGTTTTCTAAGAAAAGCACCACATCTTGTGCTTTATTTTCAAGAATGGTCTTTTCCATAAAAAGCATCTCTCAACGCTAAAATCACGAATATATTTGACCATTTGATATACCTTATGCAATTCAGAAAGGCCCTTCTCATCAATGTAAAATCTTAAAATGCAACTTTTCAATTTTAAAAGACTCTGTTAAGTGTTTTTACTTGACAGTCTATTTCACCAACGATAACATATCAGTCGTTGACAGCAAAGGAGTTTAACTATGTCAGTAAAAATTAGATTAACACGTATCGGACGTCACAAAGATCCATTCTATCGTATCGTCGTTGCAGATTCACGCTCGCCAAGAGATGGTCGTATCATCGAACAAATTGGTACATATGATCCTGCTTTAGGTTTAGAAAAAGCGGACATCAACGAAGAATTAGCTTTAAAATGGCTCGGAAATGGTGCTGCCCCTTCTGATAGCGTTCGTGCCATGTTCTCCCGCAAAGGCATCATGACAAAATATGCCGAGGGCAAAAAAGCTAACAAGGAGAAGAAGTAATGATCGATTACGAGAAGGTCGTCCATGGCCTAATCGATCCGCTTGTTGAGCATCGTGACTCCATCATGATTCGCGAGCTTCCTTCTTCCGACGAAAAGGATGTTTCTCTATTAATCGTCGCCGAAGACGATGACACAGCCCGTTTAATCGGAAAAAAAGGCATTGTCGCTAACGCTTTGCGCGAAGCCATCGGCATCGCTGGCAAGGCCGACAATTCCAACGTTCGCATCCACTTGAAATTTGAAAGTTTCAGCGAAGAAGACAAAGAAAAGGAGAATGGCGCTGAGTAATCGGCGCTATTTTTAATATGAAAACGATTTGTTTAGGATATATTTTAAAACCATTTGGACTGGGAGGAGTCTTACGTTGCAAATCTCTCACTTCTTTTGCTTCAGATCGTTTTCATATTGGAAGAACTTTATATTTGAAGAATCAGAAAACCGAAGAATTAAAAGAAGTCGTCGTTTCATCGTTTAGAGATTCTGGCGATTATTATTTCGTATCTTTCGAAGGCTTGGAAGATATCAATTTGGCTGAAAAATATGTTGGCTATAGCATTGAAATCCCCGAAGAAGAGGCTTCTTTGCCTGATGGATATTACCATCTTTCTGATTTGATGGGTTCAAAAGTCATAAATGATGATACGAATGAAGAAATCGGAGAGGTGCAAGATGTTCTTAACTATGCCTCAGCATCAACCTTCAAGATAAAAGAAACAAATGGGAAAACTTGTTACATTCCTTTTGTTTTCAAAGAATTCGTTATATCCATCGATATAACAAAGAAGGAAATCAGAATTAAGGTTATACCTGGATTATTATGAAAATAACAATTCTTACCTTATTTCCATCCCTTTTCGATGGATTTTTGACAAATTCAATAATCAAGCGGGCAATTTCAAAAGGCGTCGTAGAAATTGAATGCGTTCAAATTCGTGATTATACGAAGGATAGATACGGGCGATGCGATACTCCACCAATAGGAGGAGGAGCCGGTTTGATAATGAAATGCCAGCCGATAATCGATGCAATAGAAGACAAAAAAACCATCGATTCGCATGTTGTTTTATTTTCACCAAGAGGAAAAACATATAATCAAAAAATCGCAGAAAACTATGCAAAACTCAATCATTTAATCCTTCTTTGCGGACATTATGAAGGCATTGACGAAAGAGTGAATTCGCATGTTGATGAGCTTATTTCAGTTGGAGACTATATCTTAACTGGAGGCGAAATACCCGCTATGACGGTAGCAGATTCAGTCATCAGATTGCTTGATGGAGCCATAAATAACGCTTCCTTGAAGGATGAGTCATTCAATGATAATCTCTTGGAATATCCTCAATACACCGAACCATATGAATATGATGGGGAAAAAGTCCCTGATATTTTATATTCGGGGAATCATGAGGCAATAAACAAATATCGCCGTAAAAAGTCCCTTCTTTTAACTAAAGAATATCGTCCGGATCTTTTTGAGAAGCTCGAATTGAGCAAGCAAGATAAAAAACTCTTAGAAGAATCAAAGAGTTCTGAAACCCCAAAATGGGAAAAAGAAGCCTTGGAAAAAGGCCATAAATTCATCAAAAAGAAAGGCTAATGGAAGCCTCCCATCGGTGGCATTTTGCCTGACTTTTGATATTGTTTCATTTGTTTCATCATCTCTTTGGACTTTTCCCATTGTTTGATAACGCGATTTACATCGGCGTTCGTCTTGCCGCAACCTTTAGCAATGCGATTCTTGTGTGAGAATTTTAAAGTGTCAGGATGCCTTCTTTCATAAGGCGTCATCGAATTGATTATCGTTTCGAAATCTTTCATGCGTTTCTCAGCGGCATCTTGTTGTTCTTGGCTAAGAGAAGGCATTCCGGGAATTAATTTAGCAAGCGCGCCTAAAGAACCCATTCTTTGGACGGTTTTCATTTGTTTAAGCATATCTTCAAGAGTGAATTCTCCCTGAAGAAGTTTCTTAGCATCCTTCGCGGCTTCTTTTTCATCCATTACTTCCTTGGCTTTTTCGACCAAAGAAACGACATCGCCCATTCCCAAAATTCTGTCAGCCATTCTGGATGGATGGAAGATATCCAAATCTGTGACTTTTTCTCCAACGCCGGCGAATTTAATCGGAAGACCGCTTATGTATTTAATGGAAAGAGCGGCGCCTCCTTTGGCGTCGCCGTCTAATTTAGACATAATAACTCCGCTTAAACGAAGTTTATTATTGAAAGCCGTGGCGACGTTTACCGCATCTTGCCCAGCCATGGCATCAACAAGAAGAAGGATTTCCTCAGGGTGAATTTCTGAATTGATGTTCTTTAATTCGTCCATCAATTTATCGTCGATTTGCAAACGCCCAGCCGTATCCAAAATAAGCACGTCATAATTCTCTTTGATTGCCGTTTCTTTAGCTTTTTTTGCCACTTCAACAGGATCGATATCGACACCAAATTCAAAGAAATCAACGTTTATCGATTTGGCTAAAGTGCCAAGCTGCTCGATAGCCGCCGGACGATAAACGTCAAGCCCGGCTAAAAGAACCTTCTTCTGAAGCTTATTCTTCATCAAATAGGCAAGTTTTGAAGCAGACGTCGTTTTTCCGCTTCCTTGCAAACCCACCAACATGATTGTGGTTAATCCGCTTTTGTTATAGCTGATTTCTGTATTTTCGGCGCCAAGGAGTTCAACTAATTCGTCGTGGCATATTTTAATCAATTGTTGGGAAGGATTGACTTTTTTAAGCACTTCCTGGCCCAAGGCTTTTTCTTTCACGTCGTTAGTAAAAGCTTTAACGACTTTGTAATTAACATCGGCTTCCAAAAGAGCAATTCTTATCTCCTTTAAAGCCATGTCCATGTTAGCTTCTGTTAAGGTGGTCTCACGCCTCATTTTCTTAAAAATATTCGAAAACTTTTCGCTTAATGATTCAAATGCCATTTTCAAGCGCCTCCTCAATTAGAGCAAAATCTCTCTTTTCAAGAGCTTTGCTTATTTTTTGCTTAAATTCCACTTCGTGCAAGCAATCTTCGTATTCTTTTAATTTAGCTAAGCTTTTATGAAGAGAATCAGATGCTGCCGCTTTGGAAATTTGATGATTTTCAGCTATTTCAGACAAAGAAAGATCGTCCAAATAATAATCCGAAAAGATTGATCTTTGAGATGCTGTCAAAAGACTCTTATATTCATCAAAAAGAAGTAAGGCCTCTTCCCTTTTCACCAATAAAGCGTCAGTCATCCTTTTTGTCCCCAACAAGCAAAGCGTGCAAATATTCATCAAGGTCGAACTCTTCTAAAT
>CAVGNL010000039.1:5440-7059 GCA_963630455.1 Prevotella sp. CAG:755 | reverse complement strand
CTCTTGGGATGGTTTTCCAAGATACAAAGCTTTTTACAGACACAGTCATGGAAAATATTCGTTATGGGAAACTTGATGCTACAGATGATGAAGTATATGAGGCGGCGAAACTTGCTAACGCTGATACTTTCATCAACCAACTTCCTGACGGATACAACACGGTACTTAAAAACGGTGGCGCATCACTCTCGCAAGGTCAAAGGCAGTTGCTTGCAATCGCTAGAGCCGCTATAGCAAATCCTCCGGTATTGATTCTTGATGAGGCAACCTCTTCGATCGACTCTCGTACCGAAGCAATGGTTACTAAAGGAATGGATGCCATCATGGAAGGAAGAACGGTGTTTGTTATCGCTCACCGATTATCGACAATCAAGAATTCCGACGTCATTATGGTTCTTGACCACGGGCGAATCATCGAACGTGGATCACACGAAGCCCTTCTTGAGGAAAAAGGCAAATATTATCAGTTATATACAGGAAACGCCATTAAGGAAGACTAAAACGGAAAGCACGCTTGACTAACATGCGTGCTTTTTTCGTGTTGCTTTCTCTTTAAGGTGCAAGAAATGCATTTTCGCGTTAAACTATGCGTGCGTTTTTATACTGAAAGGATTAGATATATGGAAGAAAAATTAACTGATCAAGAATTAGCAAGACGTGCAAAACTTCCAAAGTACAAAGAATTAGGCGTAGATCCATTTGGACAAAGATATGAATGGAAAAATCAAATTCGCGATATTCGTAAAGATTATGGGGATCTTCCGGCAGAGGAACTTTCCACTAAAGAGATTGCTGTTGATATAGCCGGGCGTATTATGGCTATACGTGATATGGGGAAAGCCGCTTTCTTCAACGTTAAAGATGAATTTGGAACCATTCAGGTTTGGATTGGGAAAAACGTTGTCGGTGAAGAAAATTACCAACTATTTAAATTAGAGGATGTCGGTGATATTTGCGGCGTTCAAGGAACATTAATGAAATCTCGCACCGGAGAATTAACGATTCGTTGCTCGCATTTCACCCATCTTTCGAAATGCTTAAAACCTTTAGCTGAAAAATATCACGGTTTAACAGACCTAGAAGATCGTTGCCGCCGTCGTTACTTAGATTTAATAATGAACGAGACTAGTAGAAGAACGGCGATATTAAGACCAGCCATTGTTAAAGGGATTCGTGATTATTGTGATTCGTTAGGCTTTGTTGAAGTGGAGACACCAGTTCTTTCACCAATTGCCGGAGGGGCTAGCGCAAGACCATTCATCACGCATCATAATGCCTTAGATAAAGATTTTTATTTACGCATCGCGACAGAACTTAATCTTAAAAAATGCATGATTGGTGGAATTGACCGCGTTTATGAAATTGGACGCATCTTCCGTAACGAAGGAATGGACAATCGTCACAACCCAGAATTTACGACCATTGAGTTGTACCAAGCTTATGGCGATCTTAGAGATATGATGAGCTGGGTTGAAGGAATGATGCATTATGTAGCAGAGAAAGTCATCGGAAAAGAAGAGTTTGATTGGAATGGCAACGTCATTAATCTAGCCAAACCTTTTAAAGTCATTAGTATGGCTGAAGCGATTAAAGAAAAAACCGGAATCGATTTCAGTGAG
>CAVGNL010000039.1:0-5430 GCA_963630455.1 Prevotella sp. CAG:755 | reverse complement strand
TGGAATAGCACAGGCTATATTATGCAGGCTTTCTTCGATGAATTCGTTGAGCCAACTTTAATTCAGCCAACGTTTATCACAACTTATCCAATTGAAGTTTCGCCACTAACAAAAAAGACAAATGATCCGCGTTTTGTAGACCGTTTTGAGCTTTTCATTGGTGGATTTGAATTCGGAAATGCTTATTCAGAACTTAACAATCCATTTGATCAAATGGAACGTTTCCAAGCCCAAATGGCTGCAAGGGATAGAGGAGATGACGAAGCCAACTTGATTGACTATTCCTTCCTTGAAGCAATGGAATATGGAATGCAACCAGCCGGCGGTATTGGGGTTGGAATCGACCGACTTTGTATGCTTCTAACTGAGCAACCGACAATTCGTGAAGTTCTTCTCTTCCCCACAATGAAAGACGAGAAATAATAACTTCTTAATTTGATTTTGCCTCTTTGAAAAAAAGGTGCTTTTTTGCTGTTTTTCAAGTTAGATAAAGATCAAATGAACAAAAAACAGAGATTTTTTGAATACTTTTCTAATTTTTGTCCTTTTTTGCAAATACTAGTCTTTTATTAGTTGAGAGGTAAAAAAGGATATGAAATACAAATAAATAGTTTTCTAAAAGTGAATGGAATTGAAGCGTATAATTCACCATTACTAGATTAAAAATCAGTCATTCGTAATCTGTTTGATAAGTTACTCCTAAAGCTGTATAATTCATTAGCTTTCAATAGAAGGAAGAAAGCAACATTCTCTTATGGTCGTACTCGATACGATCCATTAGACCAAAATTAGGAGGTGCTATCATGAAAAAGTATGAGATCATGTATATCTTGAATAGCGTGCTCGAAGAAGCAGCTAGAAAAGATGAAATCGCCAAACTTCAAGGAATTCTCGAAGCTAACAAAGTCAAGGTTAGCAACACCCAAGAATTAGGCATGAAGGATTTCGCTACACCAATCAACAAGCAGCTCAAAGGCTATTACGTCGTTTTAAAAGTTACAGGCGACATCGAAGGCCTCAATGAGTGGACTCGTCAAGCGAAACTTGATCAAAACGTTGTTCGTTTCTTGATTACGATTGACCAAGACTAATCGTTGCTAATACGAAAATAAACATTGGAGGATCGTAAAAATATGTTAAATCGTGTCATTCTAATTGGCCGTCTTACTCGTGACCCAGAGTTACGCAAGACTGCTTCAGGGCTCTCTGTGGCGTCCTTCTCGCTTGCAGTAGATGACTCCCGCAAAAATCCAGATGGAACAAAGAACACCTTATTTATGAATTGCAGTTTATTCGGTGTTCGCGCCGATACGTTTGTAAAATACACACGTAAAGGTTCAATGGTTTCTGTTGAAGGCAGACTTCAACAAAGAAAATACACCAACAAAGCTGGTGTTCAAGTTACAACAATCGATACCATTGTCGATAATTTTGATTTCTTGGATTCAAAAGGCTCCGGAACTTCGGAATCATCCGGGTATTCATCCCAACAAGAAACAAATCCTGCTCCTCAACAAGATAGCGGAAATTTAGATGCCATCGATGTAGTAGATGACGATCTACCATTCTAATTTAGAAAGGAATTTATTATGGCTTTCAGAAAAATGAGATCCAGACGTAAGGTTTGCTATTTCACAAAAAATCATATCAAACACATTGATTATAAAAACGTTGAACTTCTTCAAAGATTCATCACTCCTGATGGAAAAATCATGCCAAGAAGCAGCACAGGCACATGTGCCAAATATCAACGTCAATTAGCAAAAGCTATCAAAAACGCACGCTTCATGGGTTTACTTCCAGAAGTTGGTGCAAACTAAGCTTAGCCTAAAACGCATAGCCTCGTCTTAGATGTCGAGGCTTTTTAATTACCATTTACTCTTTTAACCCACTAGGGGTTAAATTATAATAATTCTATGAACGCCTCACTTAAGAAATTTAGAAATATTACCTTCATCTTTGCAACATTAGAACTCATCATGCTTGGTGTTTTGGCTTTTTTTTGGATGGACAACACCTTTGGTATGAGAGATGTTAAAGATATTGAAGAATATGTTTTTTTGGGCTTCGTTGCCCTTTGCTTGATTGACATTCTTTTCATTTGGCTGGCTTTGGCATATCTTTCAAGAAAAAGGCAAACAAACGATATAGAGGTTGCTTCTTTGATCGGCAACGATATTCAAGCTGCTTACAATTTTAATGAAATCGGTCTTTTGACAATTGATACAAATAACGTTGTTTTGTGGACTAATAACCTTTTTCATGAGAGGCAATTGGATTTAGTCGATTCAGATTTATTTCAAGTTTTCCCATCGCTTAAAGAACTAGTCAAATTAAAAAGCGACAAAAGCGTGCATCTAGAAATGAAGGGAAAATCGTATGAGGTCCATTATATTCCAGAACCTCGTTTGTTTGTTTTCAAAGATGTCACTGAATATGACAATGTCGTAAATTATTCTAAAGAACAAGCAATCGCTTTGGGCGTTATCATGATTGATAATTTCAACGATGTCGCTTCGGATACGGATGAAGTTGCCGATGCCGTCATGAACGTCAGAGCTACAATTCGTGATTATTTTAGACAATACAAGGTTTTATTGACGCAAGTAAAACAAGATAGATATTTTGCAGTTTGCAACTTTAATGCTTTAGATCAAATGGAAAAAGATGGCTTTTCCGTTATGGGCAAAGTTCGTGCCTCTCAAGATCAAGAAGATACGCCATTAACATTATCAATTGGTTTTGCCCATGACTTTCCAGATGTCGGAAAATTATATGAAATGACAGAAGGAGCGATTGATACGGCTCTTGCTCGTGGTGGCGATCAGGCTGTTGTTTCGCAATACGGAAAAGAATTGCGTTTCTTTGGCGGGAAATCTGTTGCCGTCGAAAGCACCTCAAAAGTTAAAGCGCGTTCAATGGTTGGAGGGCTTGTCAAACTTATTAAAGATTCCAGCGGCGTTTTCATAATGGGTCACACTGATATGGATATGGATGCTTTAGGAAGCTGCTTAGGCGTTAAAGCGATTTGCGATTGGTGCCAAAAGCCTTCAAAAATCGTATATTCTCCAAAGAAAACTGAAAAAAAGGCGCGTATCGCATTTACAAGCGCTTTTTCCAAAGACACTTTGGATCAAATGACAATCACTCCAGAGCAAGCGGTTGGTCAAATTAGAGAGAGCAGCCTCGTTGTTGTGGTTGATGTTTCAGTTCCTGCCAGGGTCATGGGTCCTAAAATTCTTGATGTTACAAGAAAGGTCGTTGTTATCGATCATCATAGACGCGGTGATTCTTATATTGAAAGACCGTCTCTAGCCTACATCGAGCCATCAGCATCAAGCGCTTGCGAATTGATTGCTGAGATGATTCACTATGCGGCCGCAAACCCACGTATTGAATTAAAATCTTCCTATGCGACTATCATGCTTTCGGGAATTTTTATGGATTCACAGTATTTTAAGAGCAAATCGGTTGGAATTAGAACTTTTGAAGCTGCAGAAATCCTTAAAGGCTATGGAGCTGAAAATACCCTAGCAGATGAATACTTAAAAGATGATTATGAAGAATTTGCGCTTACAAACAAGATTTTGGGAACGATGAAGACCTCTTCTTATGGGGTACTATATTGCATCTCAGATGACAATGATGTTGTCGAAAGAAGCGCTTTGGCAAAAGTAGCAAACGCTTTGCTTTCTTTAAAAGATGTGCATGCCTCATTCGTTATTGGAAGAACCGCGGACAAAAGCATCAGCGTATCTGCGAGAAGCGACGGAACGATTTCTGTACAGCTCTTAATGGAACAGCTTGGAGGTGGGGGTCACTTAACGATGGCGGCAACCGTTCTCCCTAACGCGAAGATACCAGATGTATATCACGTGGGAGACGCCGAAAAGAAACTAGTTGAATGTCTTAATGATTATTTAGATGCGTCAAAAGCCGGCGCTAAAGATGGAGGTAGCACAATATGAAAATTATATTATTGGCAGATGTTAAAGGCGTTGGGAAAAAAGGCCAGACAATCGATGCCAAAGACGGATTTGCAAAGAATTACTTAATTCCTCGCAAATTAGCTGTAATTTCAACTGATGCAAATCAAAAAATACTTGCTAAAAACAATGCCGCTGAAGATGCAAGGCAATTATCTTTAAAAGAAGAAGCGGAAGAGTTGGCAAAACGCCTAGAACATATAAATGTTGAATTTAAAGCTAAGGTTGGAAGCGATGGAAGGATGTTCGGATCCATTTCGCCAAAGCAAATCGAAGAAGGCTTAAAAAACCAATGGGGAATTACCATAGATAAACGTAAATTTATTGATAAGTATCCTGCAAATGCTATCGGATATACAAGATTAAAAATCGAACTTTATAAAGGTAGCGCAGGAGAGGTTATTGGAACAGTTAATGTTCATATCTCTGAGGAAAAATAATGGCTAAATTAACTTTGCCATCAAACGTTGAAGCCGAACGCTCTGTCTTAGGAGCCATGCTTCTTTCGACCAATGCTTGCAACATCGCTTTGGCCTCTTTGACTGATGAGTCTTTTTCTGATGTTGATCCGAGGAACAAAATTATTTTTAAAGCAATGGAGAATCTTAGCGAGCACGAAGAAATCGTTGACCCACAAACCGTTGCAAACGAACTTATAAATACCAATTTGTTATCTGCTGCTGGAGATTCAACATATTTGTTGGAATTAATGAACAACGTCATTAATCCAGAGAATGTTGAACACTATATTGGAATAGTTAAAGACCAGCAAGTTCTAAGAGATTTTCTGCTTGAGCTCCAATCAATTCAAAAAGATTATTCTGAGGGAAGGGTTTCTGACATTGGTGATTTTTTAGCAAATTCTCAGCAATCCTTAACGGCTATTTCCAATCGCCGTTCAGTAGGCGGATTCCGCAAAGGTTCGGAAATAGCCAAAGAAGTAAAATTAAAGATTATTGCTGAGGCTAAACGTTCAAATCGTTCTTTAACTGGGGTAGATACTGGCTTTAGAGGACTTAATAAGCTTACTCATGGTTGGCAACCAGGGGACTTAATTATTTTAGCTGCTCGCCCATCGGTTGGAAAAACGGCTTTTGCCCTAAATTTGGCGGTTAATGCAGCCTCGTATAAAGGCGAACCGGTTGCTTTCTTTTCTGGTGAAATGGACTCTACGCTTGTTATGAAACGTATTCTTTCTTCCATCTCTCGTGTGTCTTTGTCCGGCAATGAACAATTAACGGATAGAGATTTAGGAAAGATTTCCTTAGCTGTTAGCGAAGTTGAAAGAATGAATCTCTATATCGATGAAAAACCCAACCCTAAACTTGGCGATATCATCGCAAAATCAATTAAACTGAAAAATAGCGAGCCAAAACTTTGCGCAATATTTATCGACTACATTAACATTATTCGAACGGAGAAAAAATTTGATTCACGTTCGCTT
>CAVGNL010000038.1:0-9612 GCA_963630455.1 Prevotella sp. CAG:755 | reverse complement strand
TAAATAATGTTGTTATTTGTTAAATCAATCTTAAAAGCATATCCAGAAGAAACGTTTTCCTTTTCAAATTTATAATCATTTAGCCCATCGCCATTAAATGAATCAAAGAAATCATAAACGGACGAAGGAACATTAAGCGCATCATCGCCGAATATGGAAATGATCTTTCCGACTAAACTCTTATATGTGGTATCGCTATATTTGTAGTTAAGCCCCTCAAAAGAAAGGTAGGCTGTCTCATCCGAATAATTAAGATGAGCTGATTTGCTAACCCCGTTATAACTAATTTCAGCATTTAAGTCTAAGCCCAAGATATTTTCATTCGGCCTTGCTAAGCGCAAGGAAGCGCCTTTTGTTTCGACGAAAGAATAAGAAGATGAATCATCTTTATCTTTGATATTCAAAGAAAAATCTAGCGTTCCTTCGAATCCCTCTGTGTTTTTAAGAGAATTTTTGAATCTCTCTTCTTCAGTATCGCCTTCTGGCAAAATGTATGAATCGTTTTTCTTTTCATTATCATCTACGTCTTTTGGAGGATTCATCTTATTTCCGCAAACGCCCAAACTAAGAGCCATGGCGAAAAAAGGCAAGAAGCCTTTCTTCGAAATGACATTTTTTAGAACATTTAGGAAATTCATAGATATGGGTCGCTTATTTTGCTGTTACCTCATCTCCCGAATGAGCGTTAATATAAGAAGTGAAAGCATCTTCTGGGAATGTGTTTTTGCCAATGCTTTCTAGGGTGATATCGGCTAGAAGCTGAACTTTGACTCCAGCGAATATCGTAAGTCCTAGTTCAATTCCCTCGACGTATTTGTCTTTTGTCCCTTTTACGGATAGGTCTAAGGTTTTTAAGAAATCGTTACTAAGAAGTCCTCCTAAATCAAGTGAGAGATTCCAAGCTGTCTTATCTATATCGTAATTGAAGGAATTAAACAATTTTTCCGTCGCCAAAGCTGATTTGCTTTCAGGCAATTCAATACCATTGGTATCGATTTTCTTAAGAAGGCGGTCTTGGAGATTGACTACATCTTTTAAGATGAAATTTAGGATGTTGTCTGTCTTTTTGAAATAAGACGCTTCGTATTTGGTGTCTTGGATTTGAGTCAAATCATAAGAAGTAACATTTCCATCTTCATCTTCTGACTCAAAAATCCCAAAAGGATTGACCCCATGTGTGTAAATATACGATCCATCGTAATAGAAATCGACATTACGATAATACGAAGCATCATCTCCGTGATCGCCAAAGAGCCAAGTGCTGTTATTAACGGCAGGAATAAGAGGAATATTGCTTAATGTGCCATATATCTTCGCATCGTTTTCACTGATGGAAACATAAATATCGGCATCAATTGTCACAATATCAGCCGTCCATAAAATAACTGATACGGAGCTCTTTAAATGGTATGTATCTAGATATGTGGCTGTGTTAGCGAAATATTGGAATAAGGTCGATACGCTCGAAAAATCGGTGTAGGTCGCACTCTTATCAAGAGAGGATGTTTTTCCGTCATATTCTTCGAGAGAGATTTCAAAATTGACTTTAATTTCATCTACTGCGAAATCCTTTAATTGAATTGATTTAATATTTCTCGTTATTTCATCGGTGGATTCGCCGTTTTCATTCGTTGCAATCTTTGTTGTGTCAGCAAAATTAACGATGATATTGATATCGCTTTCCAATCCAAAAATACCGCCGTTTATCACGATATCAACCTTTGAGGAATCCAATGAGCATTTCTTTAAAATTTGCGCAGAAAGCAATGGAGCGTATTTGCCTGAAACAACTTCGGAAACAATTCCCGCAGTTGCATCATCTTGCATTGAAGAGAAAAGCCCGCCGAAACGTTTGGTAAATGTTTCGTCTCCAGTTAATGTTTTAATGAAATCGATTAAATCAGTAATGCTAGAAACGCTGATTAATCCATTCAATCCTTCATATTCTTCTTTTTTGTCATAATCGTTATAGTTGAAGAGTGCTTGTTGCTCATCTCAGTCGAGAGAAAAAGAATGGTTTTTAGTATAGTTTTTACTAATTTGCGAAATCTTTAACGAAGTGGTTCCAGCCTTATTGTTAACATCAAACGAGGTGTTTCCTCCAATTTCAACGCCAAGGCTATTTTCATCCAAAACAGATCCATCTATCTTAAGGGTCGCTTGTTTTGCATCGACTAAAGTGCTGACTTGGTCGAAAACATCTGGCAAATGCTCCATTCTGAAATAGCCATTAGTGTCAAACGAGGTGTTTGTAAATGGAGTGATTTTGATTGTTCCGTCTAAAGCCAAGCTTTTCGCCTTGATTCCTTCCAACTTTATTTCGGAAATAGGAGCTTCGGCTGTGCCGTCTAGAGTAACAGTAACCAATGAAGACTCACCGAATCCAATCTTGTCTAATTTGATTTTGGCGACAATCTTATTGGCGGAAATGTCTAATTTTTCTATTTCATCGGCGATTTTCTCGTAATGTCCTTTTTGGATGTCTTTAATAATTTCGCTATCGAAGACAAAATCAAATACCTTCTCCAAAGACGACATGTCTTGACTATTTCCGTCTTTTTTCATCCTTCCAAGCATTGCTTCTAAAGTTAAAAGATTCATTGAAGCTTTAGTCACGTCGTTATAGTTAAGATAAGCATTTTGATCATCGTTGTTTTTAAGATAAGCGACATTTAATCTTTGAGAGAAAGACATGTCGGCCTTATTTGAAAGCTCAAGGCCCGCTACATAATTTTTCGTTCCAAAATCAAAACTAGAATCAAATGAAACACCTATATTTTCATCTACGTCATCTTTTGCGTGATTAATCGCGAGATCGGCATCAATATCGAAACGTTCTTTGGCTACGGCATAGCCGACTTTGCGGATTATTCCCTTTAGTCCTAATAAAGAAACGTAATTTTGGTTATCCTCAGGAATTAAGCCTCTTATTACATTCAGCTCGTTATCGTTAATTTGCGTTTGAAAATCCAAATTCAAGGTTATGTCGTTGTATTTTAAATCTGAAGCGCTGACTCTTGTGAGATTATAATCGCCATCGCTCCAAAGATTCAAAGTTATCGTTGTTCCAGATAGGCCGATATCAAGTTTGAATTGTTTTTCGTTTTCGCCATCATTGACAATGCTCCAATTCATCGTTGTTTCCGCCAAGGAAGAATTGCCGCTTGTTTCTGATTCGTCTTCAGTTGAAGAATCAGAAGAATCTGAATCTTCGCTTCCTAGCACTTTATCAAGTAAATCATAAAGTTCATCAGGAATTTCAATGATAGAATTGCTGAAAATACCGATCAATTCTCCAACTAATGATTTATATTCCGTATCAAGGTAAGCGACCTTGCCGCCCCAAAAATCAATATAAGCATTTTTGTCGACTAAATTAATGTGTGTTTTGGCTTTTTCGAGGTTTGTTTCATTCCAATCGTTGTAATTGATAGTCCCATTAAAATCAAATCCGACATTTCCTGCTGATGGAATAGCCAATTTCAAAGCGGCATCTTTGACACTAATCAGATTCATCGTCGAATCATCGCCATCGTTGTCCGGAAAAGTAACGCTAAAATCCAACGTTCCTTCAATTCCTGTTGTTTCCGTTAATTTTGCGGAGAATTTATCAATTGAGCTTTCCTCGTAGTCATCATCAGTATCGATATTTATATTTCCACCGTCAGAAGGTGCAAAATTTGGGTAGGCAAAATAAGTAACCGTCCCCGAAATACCACCGATTAATGTGAAAATCAGCCCAGCTCGTACACTCTTTTTTGCAAGAAATTTTGATATAGCATGTAATTTGTTACCCATATGATTCGTTTCTACTCCTTTATATTCATCCTCGATTACTTTGTTTCATCGTACACAGTCTGTTCACCAATTTCTGGAATCGTATTTGTTCCAGATGTATTGAAGTAAGTTGTTACTTTGGCCGTTAATGGAGATGTGGCTCCTTGTTTGGTTGTCGCCTTATAACTTTCGTAATTTGTCATCGTTATTAGATTTAGTTTTTTATCAGTTTTAAATGTTAAATGGACGAAATTAAACCTAGGAGGTCCAGCCAAATCAGCAGTTGCTTGCATCTGAACCACATAATTTTTAACGGTGATTTTTGGATTAAGTTCAAGATCAATCGTATATCCTGTCGAAGTCTTAGTGACTCCAGTTTCGATTTTAGAGGTAACATCCTGTTTTTCGTCGCTCAAACAATCATCATGGATGATGTAAATACAAGGTATGCCATCTAAATATCTTCCAGATTTTGTTTTATATTCTTCTCGGTCATAACTAGTTACATTGTCTTCCTCAAAATAGGCGTCAGACACGTTGCTTTTTATCGTTCCAGAATACCGATAGACCTTGCTTTCGTCTCCTGAATCGTACTTTTCATACATCCGCCAAGCGGCTCGAACATCAACGATTGAACCGCTGTCTGATTTCGAAAGAGATTCTTCAAAATATTCATCGCCATTTTTCATAAAGGTGGAGCGAATTTGCTGATCGCCGGATAAACCAAACATTGTGTAAGTTGTTTTTCCATAGCCCTGCGTCATCCATGAGGAGTGTTTATAAAATAAATTCAGAGCTACATTGGCCATTTCACAAGGGGTAAATTGTTTAGAATAATCAGTGTCAGCTGGGAGAGAATTGTATCTATTGGTTAAGCCATCATAATCTACAGCATATTTAGAAAGATCGACATTTGAGTAATCGCCAGTACCATTTTGATTGAAAATGCCACCTAAAACATATCCAATTCCAACGCCAATACTTAAGGACAGGACACCACCAACGCTCCAAAAGATAATATTCTTTTTCCTTGAAGAATGTGGTTTTGTTTTAGCTTCGACAGGCGATTGAGATGATGTTTGTTCGATTGTTGCTGCTTTGTTTTTGCGCAAATTAAACTTCATAGAGGTTCCTAACCACAATCATTTTAATTTTTATCAAATGATAGTAACCCTATTGGGTAAAATTTATTAGTAGATAGCCATTCTACTAATCGTAGATATAATTTTTATCAGTTTCTTTCGCATTTTTATCAATGTAAGTAAATAGAATTCTACTTATTAATTTAAATTCAATAGAAATTTTATTTATAGCTTAAAAATTATATAGTTTTAAAATTTATATCATTATATATCTCGTTTTTATCGATAAATTTTAATACCTTTTTATTAGGTATATTTATAATTTAACACATTTGCAAGTTGTAAGATAAAAAATAGTGTTTTAGACTATCGACATGGATGATTTAGCAAATATTGTTTCAGAAAATTTAATAACATTAAGAAAAGAGAAGCATCTCACTCAGCAAGAGCTTGCCGAGAAAATTGGCTATTCCGATAAATTGATTTCAAAATGGGAGCTTGGTAAGGCTATTCCTTCGGTGGATAAACTTATGCAACTTGCTTCTTTCTACAATGTTCCTCTTGATTCCATTGTTACAAAAAATGGCTGCGAAAAAAAGGTTCTCTCTGATCAAGCGGATAAGAACATGGCAAACAAAGTCGTCATCATGGCGATGGCTGGCACATTCATTCTTTTTGTTGCTGTTGCCGTTTTTGTAAATTCAATATTGTCCGGAACGAATCCTATATGGATTTCGTTTATGTATATGATACCGGCTATTGGCTTAATCGATGGATTACTAGATTTTAAATTTTACGGCCGGAACATCGCCTTGTGGATTTTGTTATCCGTTTTCGTCTGGGGGCTGCTTTTTGCTGTTTCTATCCATTTTTTCTTTTACTTAGATCAAAATATATTCTATGTTCTATTGGTCGGCATCCCTCTTCAAATTGTCTTAATCTTACTTAGTCAATTTAAATAATTTTAAATTTCCATATTTTTGATAAGAATTTATATATTCATAAATAGTCAAAATAAAAAAGCAGGGCGCGCCTGCTTAGATTATCATTTTCTTTTTTTCAAAGAGCTAAAGTCCCCATCGGATCCCATGGATGAAGATGTGTAGGTTCTTTTTGGGAGGCTTTTAGTTCTTCTTCCGTAAGATATTTTTTCAAAATAACAGCTTGGTAGGCAAATTTATCAAAGAAAGAATCACTCATAACATAATATCCTTTATCGCCAACATCATCTCCCCAACTATTTTCTATTTTCCATTTCGTCGGTTTTCCATCAACTAAATTAACGCCGGTTAAAACCATCGCATGATTCATCGCTGAAGCTTTGAAATCAAGCATTTTCTCCTTGCTGAAATCAATATCGAAACCAAATGTATTTAGATAATCAAACGCTTTATCATCCCATGAAGGGGTATTTCTATCGCGATAGAAAGAAACGTCACTCCCAAACCAAACAACCTCGCCATCGCTTAATTGCTTGATGATTAATTCCTTGATTCTTTCCATCGGAAGATTGAGGTGATTTATCGTTTTCCCCTCGAGAACGTTGCCCAAATAATCTATCGTATAGTTACTCATAAACGGCTTGTCTTTTGTCGGAGAATTGATTAGCGATTGATATTCATCGATTTTATCGCCTATATATTTATCGAAGAATTCTTTTGGTGTAAGGTTTCTTTGAACTTTGTAGCCATCTTTCGTTTCATATTCAAAATCAAATTTTTCAGGCGGAAGACCGAAATTGTTTAAAAAGAAGTTGTATATTTTTGCCATTGTCTTTTCTTTTAATAAGCGAGCCTCTTCTTTTTTGCCTTCGAGCAATAAAATGTGCGCTTTAGACGCAAAGTCTCTGATTACGGAATTCACCACTGCATCAGACTCTCTTGTATTTTCTGATTGAAACGTTTCGGCAAAAGCCTTCTTTGGCATTACTCCGTATTTCTTAACCAGATTAACGAACATATCCCATTGTCCGCCATCAGAAACTGGGCTTTGCAAAATGAAAGCGAATTCCCTTTCATCTGGATCGCGTTTGGCTAATTTAAGCACGTTTTCCAGGGCAAAATTGGCTTTTTCGATTTTGTCGAAAAGCGAAATATAATTTTGTGAAAGTTCAAATTGCCCCGTGATTTCGCAATCCTTTGCGATAATTTCCCTTAAGACATTCAAACCGGCAAAAATCCAGCAACGACCAGATTGCCGTTGGTTGGCTACCGGCAATGTTTTGATGCCAACGGAAAATTTCGTATCCGTTTTGCTTCCGGCTGCGCTTTCGTATATGGCATTCGAAATTGAGTTTCTTGAAAGAGCGTGCCTTATTAGGAGATTGCATTTGTCGGCGTTGTATTCCTCTAATAATTCTTTTGTTCTCATTTCATCGAGAGAACCTATCATTTTATTTTCCATTAATCTTTTCCTTCCTTATCTAAGTTAGATGAGACTTACTTATTCTCTACCAAAGGAGCCTTCTTTTCAATAAGATAGATTGTTTCCGTACGTTTATATGGGTTAAAATATCCATCGAAATGAGGATTGTTTATGGAAATTGATGAAAATTTAGCTCGATTCTTACGTTACGTGAAGATTGATACCCAATCTGATGATACATCTCTTACAACGCCAAGCGCTCTTAAAGAGCTGGATTTGGCTAAGCAATTAATGAAAGAGTTTAATGAACTAGGCATTCCTAACGAGTTAGACGAATATGGACGCGTTTATGCTTATCTAGATGGGGAAAAAGACCTTCCTACAATCGGTTTAAATTCTCATATGGACACGGCTTTAGAATGTTCCGGGAAGGATGTTAAACCGCAAATTCACGAGAATTATGATGGAAAGGACATAAAGCTCAACGAAGAATACACGTTATCGCCTAAAAACTTCCCTGAACTTCTTAATCATGTCGGTGACACAATCATTACAACTTCGGGAGATACGCTTCTTGGCGGAGACGATAAAGCTGGAGACGCCATTATCATGTCTGTTCTAGCTTACTACGTTAAGCATCCAAAAATTAAACATCATCCGATTGCGGTTTTATTCACCCCCGATGAGGAGATTGGACGTGGGCCAGAACATTTCGATGCTCAAAAATTTGGCGCATCTTGGGCATACACTATCGATGGCGATTACCCTACTCATATCGATATCGACAATTTTAACGCGGCTCATGCCGATTTAACGATATACGGTGTTGGAATTCACCCGGGAGAAGCCAAAGGAAAAATGGTCAATGCCATTCGTGTCGCCGAAGAATTCGATTCATTGCTTGATGCAAACGAGAAGCCTGAATATACCGATGGATTTGATGGTTTTAACCACATATCGTCTTTCGAAGGAGATTCAACAATCGTAAATCTTCATTATATTTTGCGAAATCACGACATCGAACTTCTTGAAAAACAAAAAGCCGAATTCATCAACGCAAAAGAGTTTCTTGAAAGGAAATACCCTGGAGCTAAAATCGAATTGGTCATAAAAGATGATTACCGCAACATGAAGGAAATCTTAGACAAAGATCCAAGAGCCGTCATTCACGCAAGAAAAGTTTTCAAAGAGCTTGGAATAGAGCCTTTGTCCCTTCCGGTTCGTGGAGGAACGGATGGAGCAACATTCTCCTTCTTAGGGTGCCCAACGCCAAATTTAGGAACCGGTTCTTATAATCACCACGGACGTTTTGAATATCTTTCGTTGCGCGATTTTAATTTGATGATTGAGATTGTCAAAGCGATTCTCAAAGCATAAAAAAAGACCGGATAAACGGTCATGAATGTATTTTTGGCTGGGGTGACTGGGATCGGACCAGTGTATCTCGGATTCAGAGTCCGATGCCTTACCACTTGGCTACACCCCAAAGCGCTTAAATATTTTACTCGATATCATTCTATTAACAAGAGAAAAATGGGAAGGAAATAAGAGAAACGATGAAAGAAAAGATTAGCAAAGTAACGATGATCGCTTTAGGAGGTGGCTCAGGAAGCGGGAAAACAACTTTGGTCAAAAGACTATTAAAAGAATACCCCCAAGCCGTTTTTTTCTCTTACGATTCCTACTATAAATGCTTTTCCGACATGCCTTTTGAAGAAAGGTGTTCTCTTAATTTTGACGATCCTGCGATTCTTGATGAAGAATTGTTCACAAAGCATCTTTCGGAAATTAGAAGCGGTATGGAAATTCATGTTCCTGTCTATGATTTTGCCCTGCATCTTAGAAAAGAAGATGAATCAACTCTCATCGAGCCTTCAAATATCGTTTTTGTTGACGGCGTTTTGATTTATACGATTCCCAACGCAAAACAATATTTTGATTTTTGCATTTACGTCGATTGCGAGGCTGACATTCGCTTAGCAAGAAGAATTTTGCGTGATAGCGAAGAAAGAGGAAGAACGCCTCGTTCTGTAATCGAACAATATCTTTCAACTGTTAAACCGATGCATAAGAAATATGTCGAAAAGGGACGTTTCTTAGCGGATTATATCTATTCAAATTCATCAAATGACGGACTTAATGAAAATGAAGTTCAAGATCTTTTGAAGAAGATCAATGAGGTTATTAAATGATCATCGACACTCATGCTCATCTTTCGGCTTGGCCAACGGTTGGAGCTTGCAAAAAGAATTTGCTTTATTCAATGGAAAGATACGGAATTTCCTATTCTTTAATCAGCCAATGTGATTGTTCGGAATTCCCTACCCTTGGCGATAGGTACCCAATAAGGAAAATAAGCCAATACCAAGGTTTGAAGGAATGTCTTGAA
>CAVGNL010000037.1:0-5563 GCA_963630455.1 Prevotella sp. CAG:755 | reverse complement strand
CGATAATCCAAGCAAAAGAGAAAATGGCACCATGCCTTTTGAAGGAGTCGCAAGGCCTTATTATGATGCAAATAAGGAGAATTTCCGTGATCTTCCTTCACTTGGGGTTGGGGGTCCGGTTGCCAATCAAGCTGGGCCAAACCTCACTTCCTTAGTCAGCGCTTCACCTGACTTAATCATTTCCGATTTTGAGGACGCCAAACAAGCCCAACAAATGGAAGAAACGACTGGGGCAAAAGTTTTTACGATCGCTTACGGCAAACAAGCGGTTTACGATGAAACAGTTAGTAACATCTTGATTTCTTTGGGAAAGGTTTTAGGCAAAGAAGAGGAAGCAGAAGCCTTGACCTCATATATTTCATCTTCGATTAAAGAAATTAAAGAAATGACGTCTTCTGTGAAAGATGAGGAGAAGCCTCTTGTGTATGTCGGAGGAATTGGGAATTGGGGCCAAAAAAATTATCTTTGGACTCATTCAAATTACCCGATGTTCAATGTCGCCAATATCAAAAACGCTTTAACGACAATCAGTTTAAGCGCTCAAGGGCAACAAGAAATCAGCAAAGCGGCTTTTGAGGAAATGGCGCCAAAAATAGATAAATTCATTATCGATGCCGCTGGAATGAAACAAACAATTCAAGCTTATAATTCTGATAAAAGCATTTTTGATAACATCAAGGCGGTTCAAAACGGCGAAGTCTACCTGCAACTCCCTTATAACGCTTATTATACGAATTTGGAGATTTCTTTGATGAATGGGTATTATGACGCGGCGGTAACCTATCCTGAGCTTTTCAAAGATTTCGATTTAGAAGCCAAATATAAAGATATTCTGCAACATTTTGTCCATAAGGATATCTATGAAGAAGAAATGAATCTGTCCGGTTCTTATGGCGGATATCAAAAAATAACGAATTTAAAAGAGTGGTGCGAAGCAAGAATTCAATAAACAATTCTTTAGAAAGCTATATAATAGATGGGTTCTTATGACCCATCCATTCAAACACTTTAAATTAATAACTGCCCATCGAAATTTGGTTGCGAAAAACGCTTTTCACATGGGCATTTTTTGGCATGCCCTAAAACATGACTTAAGCAAATATACGCCAATCGAATTTAATACTTCGGCTAGATATTACGTTGGAAATCATTCGCCCGTTTTCGAAGAAAGAATCCATAACAACTATTTCTCACGGATTTGTCAGCACCATACGAGAAGAAATCCCCATCATTGGGAATATTGGACCGATTTTTTCTGCGGAAGGATCTTGATGAAAACGATGCCTTGGCTTTATGCAACGGAATACGTTTGCGACGTTCTGAGCGCCTCTTACACCTATAATCCAAAAACTTATAAAGCCGATAGCGGCCTAAATTATTTCAATGCGCACAAAGAAAGATATTTTATGACCACGGCGACAAAAGAATACATCACCTGGTGTTTGAAAAAATACTCCGAAAGCGGCTGGAAAGAGCTAAGCAAGAAAAACACCCAAGCCAAATATAAAGAAATCGCTTCCTCATATCCAGATGTTGAATTCTATCTCACGGATAAGGCCTCTGATACTTTACCACCTTTAATTAAATAAATAAGTGTTTTAAAATGTTCATCATATGGCAATTAGAAACAAAATATTAATAATCGGAGTCGGAAGACTTGGAGCGACGGTTGCTGATCGTGCTTCAGCAAGAGGGGAAAACGTCATCGTTCTTGACCAAAAAGAATCCTCTTTTAGAAAATTAGACGAAGCTTTTACTGGTTTTAAGGTTGTAGGAGACGCGACGGACTTGACTCTTTTAAAAGATGATTGTTATATCGACACAGTCGAAGAAGCGGTTATTGTCACGGGCGATGATAATGTCAATCTTTATTTGGCTCATCTATGCTCGATTGTTTTTAAGGTTCCTAGAATTTATGTTCGTTTCGATGATCCAGATAAAGATATTCTGATTAACGGCATACCGAACGTGAAAGCTATTTTCCCATCGGATTTAAGCGCCAATAAATTCTTCCAAATCGAAGCGGAGGGAAACAAATAATGAACGTTGTCATCGCTAACGGAAATCTTGAAGCCGCTTACGTCATCGATTCCTTCAAGGAAGACAAACATAATAAAATCATTGTCATCAATTCGGATAAGGAAACCGCTGATTATTTGATGAAGCACAAACATGTTTCGGTTTATGTTGGGAATCCTTGGAGAACATATGCCCTTGAAGAAGCAGGCATATATGATGCCGATCTTTTCATTTCGCTTTCTGATAACGATACGGATAATTACGTTTCCTGCATTTTAGCCAAAAAGGTTTTTAACGTCCGAAAATGTATCTGTCTCGTCAAAAACCCTGATAACGTCGAAATATATAAGAAACTCGGAATTGATTCTGTCATATCTTCGACTTACTTATTGACGCAAAATATCAAAACGGAATCTTTGGAGGGCAACTTAATTCGCTCGATGAACCTTGATTCCAACAAAATCGTCATGGTTGAGGCCACCCTCCTTTCGAAATACCGCATCTGCAACAAATCGATTATGGAAATCCATTTCCCTCCCTATGCGAATATCGCTTATATAATGCGTAACAATGAATTCATTATTCCTAAAGGAAACGTCATTCTTAAACCGCGCGACACTCTTGTTATCGCTTGCGAAAAAAATGATGAAAAAGAATTGACTAGGTACTTAACGCAACGGGCTTCAGCTAAGGATCTTGAAAAAAACATCGCTTCTCAAGTGCAAAAATCCTTAACGAAAATCAAAGGCATCGACGAAAAGAATGAAAATATGCTTAAAGATGAGCTAAAAGAAGAAAACGTCGTCACAAAACCTGATGAAACTTCGCAAGAGGCAACAACAACGTCAGCGAAAGAAGAGCAGCCGAAAGAGAAAAAAGAAACTTCTCCAAGCAAGAGCTCGAGCAAAAACGCTTCGAGTAAAAAAGCGACAACGCAAACGAAAAAGAAGAAATCGGCATGAAACATTTAAAAGAAGCAAAAGGGTTACGTTTAATTCTCGGCTACTTTGGGCTTTTTATGATTGTAGAGGGTCTTGTAACCGTTTTTCCTTTGGCTATTTTGGCTTTTTATCCAAAAGAATGGGAATGCTATCTTGATTTCGTGATTCCTGCTGCTGGATATGTTATTGTCGGCGCTTTGATAAGCCTATTTACAATCGCCTTCAGAAAAAAAGGAAAGCTTCAGAAAAACGAGGATTCTTTATTGCTTGTTTTGCTTTGGATTTCCGCTCTTATTGCCGGGGCCTTCCCTTTCTATTTGACTTCATTCCAAGAAATCAATAACGGCAACGCCGCCATTAATCTTGGCATGTCCTTTACGGATTCATTTTTCGAATCGACTTCCGGGTATTCAGCAACAGGTTTAACTGTTTTCCCAGAAAAGGCTTTTTTAACTGGTGTGGATTCTTCTTCGTATGGCTGGGCGCACGTCTTTCTTTTTCATCGCGCCATAATGCAATTTGTTGGTGGAGTGGGGCTTGTTTTGCTCGTTGCTTCCGTTATTTCTAGCAAGAACAACTTCAAATTGTTTTTCGCGGAGGGGCATAATGACCGCCTTTTGCCGAATTTAGGCAAAAACGCGAAATTGATTTTTGGAATTTATTTCGGTTGGATAGTTGTTGGAAGCTTGGCCTTATGGGCGGCTGGAATGACTCCATTCGATTCTTTTTGCCATGCGACGGCCGCTCTTGCCACAGGTGGTTTTTCAACGCGATATCAGTCTGTGATGTTTTATTCAACAACGACATATTCATCTTTTGCCAATGGCAACCTTCTTTATACTGGCAATGCCCTTGCTATCGAAGGGATTACTTGCGTTCTTATGCTTGCTGGAGCGACAAACTTCGTTCTTCATACTCTCTTATTAACAGGAAAAATCAAAAACTTCTCCAAGGATATCGAAATCAAGACGGCCGCCGCATTGATTATCTTCTCCACGATTGTTACAGCTTTAGTCACCTTTAATGAACACACATATTATTACGATGAGCAAGAGGCAATCAGCATTTGGCTTTCCTTACGTTACAATTTCTATAATATCGTCTCTAGTGTCACGACAACTGGATTTACCAATTTCCCGTCTTTGCATTATCTTGGGCATTTCTCAGTTTTCATCGCCCTTATAGGAATGTCAATAGGTGGAGGAATGGGTTCAACTGGAGGCGGTTTGAAACAATATAGATTCGCTCTTCTGTTCAAAGAATTCTCTTCTTCCTTTAAAAACAGATACTCTTCTGACAGATACCTTCATACAAATACGATCACAAGGCTTGGCCAAACGAAGGAAATCGATCAGGATGAAGTAAAAGAGGCCACCGATTATTCGATCCTTTACATCGGATTTTTGATTTTAGGAATTGTGGCATTGCTTTGTTTAAGAAACGTTGACTTGGAAGAAGCTTCCTATGAGTGGGGGACCTCTCTTTCGGGCACTGGCATCACGATTATTGACTTTGCCTCATACAAGGAAGAAAATGGACTTGTGCATTACAATACATTGCTATGGCTATTGGATGTGGCGATGTTGCTTGGGCGTTTAGAGATTTTGCCAGCCTTCTATGGTATCCGAAGGCTATTCGTAACGCCGATCGATGATTTGAAAAAACATCATCAAAAAAAGAAACGTCTAAAGAAAGCGCTGGAGGATTAATGTATGTTGATCGATGAAATAAAAAAAGCCAATTTAATGGCGATGAAAGAAAAGAATCAAGCGAAAAGAAGCGCCTATAGTTCGGTTATTTCACGTTATCAGCTTCTCAAAAGCAAAGATCCAACGAAAGAAATTAAGGATGAAGACATTCTTTCTTTGATTCAGAAAATCGTCAAAGAATTAGACGAGGAAGCTGATTCTTATAAAAAAGCCGGAAGAGAAGAAAAGGTGATAGAAATCGAAAAGCAGAAAGATGCTCTAAAAGAATTCGTTCCTGCCCAGCTTTCCGAAGAAGAAATAAAGACGATTATTCTTTCTTTGCCAGACCGCTCTGTTCCGCTTGTCATGAAGCATTTCAACATGAATTATCGCGGTAAAGTCGATATGTCTCTTGTAAACAAAGTCTTAAAAGGGTTATAATCTTCTAGCATTTTTGGGAAACCGATTTATGCCTTCTTAGTTTAGCTAGAAGTTAGGAGAATGGTTCAATGGTAGAACAGCGGTCTCCAAAACCGTTAATGAGGGTTCGATTCCTTCTTCTCCTGCCATTATTGAAGCATTAGTTTGATACAGTAAAATGTATTGAACTTTTTTTATTTTTACGAGAGTTCAATTCCTACCGTTGGTTCGAACCCTCGAACTTTGATACACTTGAAAACGATTCATAGGGCTTTTGCAGCCCTTTTTATATGAGGATTTATAGATTTGAAACGTCAATGGTTGAACGATTATACTAACAAATGAACGATTACAGGAACTATTGAACGATTACCCCAACTATTGAACGTGTTCTATTTCAAATGATGTGAAACAAAATGGATGTGCTGAAAGCCGTGCCTCCCAAACCCCCTAGGGGGTCGCGCCGCTCGCGCAAAAAAAGCATCTCGCCTTATA
>CAVGNL010000036.1:0-3037 GCA_963630455.1 Prevotella sp. CAG:755 | reverse complement strand
GGAAGCACAAATGAATTTCGTCATTGATTTGCAATTATTCGCCTCCAAAAAAGGCGTATCTAGCACTAAGAACGGCCGTGATTCTGCTGGTCGTAGATTAGGCGCGAAAGTCGGTGATGGACAATATGTTCTTGCTGGCAATATCCTTTATCGCCAAAGAGGAACTAAAATTCGTCCAGGAGCCGGAACGAAGCGTGGTGGAGATGACACAATTTACGCTGTCGTTAACGGCATCGTGAGATTTGAACGTGTTGGAAAAACAGGAAAGAAAGTTTCCGTTTATCCGCTCGAAGCAAAATAAACATTCCGCATTCGTTGGGCTCTTTCTTAGGGGCCCTTTTCCTTTACATTTTGTATATTTGCGGAAAAAAATATACTATAATTTTGATTATGAAATTAGACATTATTTTTCCAGTAAGAAACCAAACTGCCAAGCTACTTAAAAACATTGAAGAAAAAGGCATTCCTTATTTCGATTCTTTAGGAATTACGTACGACATCTTAATCGTTTATGACAATTCAAACGAAGCATCAAGAAAAGCGATGGAAGAGGGAATAAAGCGTTTCCCATTGCAAGTCAAGCTTGTTCCTTTTGAAGATATTCCTGGGAAAGGGCACAATGTTAAAAAAGGCTTTCTTGCGGCGACTGGCGATTATGTTATGTTTATGGATGCCGATTTCGCAACAGACTTGCATACTCTTGACGCTATTTTGCCAATAATTACAAAATATGATTGCTTCATTGCTTCTAGACATTCTAAAGAATCAAAGATTTTGACGAAACAATCGTTCATGAGACGCTTGACATCATGGGGATCACGCTTTCTTATTCGCCACAAATTTCATCTTGGCAAAGACATTCACGACACGCAATGTGGTTTTAAGGTATTCAGACGCGATATCGCTCAAGAAGTGGCGAGAAGACAAATAATCGATGGTTTTGCTTTCGACGTCGAATATCTTTACTTTTATCGTTTAAACGGGTTTTCAATCAAGGAAGTGCCAACGATTTGGGAAGATGACCCAAATTCAACGATTACATCTGTGTTCAAAACATCGATGAAGTTTTACAAAGATTTAAGAAGAATCAAGAAAAACAAGAAAAATTATATCTTGGATCAAGAAACAAAAAATAAATTACTGAAAAACTCAAAATAAAGGATGACTGTTTATGCTTATAGATCGTTGCGTTATTGAAGTTAGAAGTGGGAAAGGCGGCGATGGAGCCATCTCTTTCTTGCAAGATAAACATACAGCCAAAGGTGGGCCCGATGGTGGAAATGGTGGCAAAGGCGGTTCGATATATTTTGTTGCCAAAAAGAACCTTAATACGCTTTACAATTTTAGGCATTCTAGAGTAATAACGGCGATGGACGGAGAAAAAGGACTCAGAAAAAACATGTATGGTCATGCTGCGCCAGACGTCACCGTCGAAGTTCCGTGCGGAACGATTATCACAGAAGAGAAAACGCATCGAGTTTTAGCTGATTTGCACGAAGAGGGCCAAATTGTATGCGTAGCTAAAGGCGGAAGGGGAGGAAGAGGAAACGCTTGTTTCAAATCATCGAGGCATAGGATTCCCCGAATCGCCGAAAATGGCCATCCAGGTGAAAGAAAACGTTTGATTTTAGAATTAAAAATGCTCGCCGATGCTGGTTTAATCGGTTTTCCTTCAGTTGGAAAATCAACTTTTTTGAACGTTGTCACAAAAGCGAATGTCCCAACGGCCGATTATCCTTTTACGACTTTGACTCCTAATTTAGGTGTAACTTATTTACCCGATAAAAGAAGCTTTGTTTTGGCCGATTTGCCTGGGCTAATTGAGGGAGCTCACGAAGGAAAGGGGTTAGGGATAACCTTTTTAAGGCACATCGAACGTTGTCGCGTTCTAGTCCATTTGGTTTCGATGAGCGGCGAACGCGATCCATATCAAGATTATTTGATAATCAACGAAGAACTCAAAGATTATGGAGCCGATTTAGAAAAAAGACCTCAAATAGTCGTGGCTTCAAAAATGGATTCGGATGGTGCAGAAGAGAGAAAGACTGAATTTGATAAGAAGCTCGGCTTTAAATCGTACGCCCTTTCTTCTATCACTCATCATGGCATTGAAGAATTGCTTTATAAAATCGCCGATTTAATTGACGTAACCCCTCTTTTCCCTATAAAAGGCGTTAACTCCGAAACGGAAATGAAAGTGTATGATGCCCATGAAAATTCCACAGAAAATTATATGATTCTTTCTGCTGGAAAGAACGCTTGGGTCATCAAAGGGGACAATCTAGAAAAGAGGGCATCTCTAATCAATCTTTCAACGGATGAGGGCGTTGAACAATTGATAAAACTCCTTAATTCCGTGAATATCGATGATAAATTGAAAGAGGCAGGAGCCGTTGATGGAGATACGGTTAGCATCGGAGAGTTTGATTTCACATACACTGAATAGAGGCTATAATATCCTCATGAAGAAAGAAGTGATTTTTGCTGGTTCCATTGCTTTGTTTTCAGCCCTCGTCACCATCCTTTCTTGTCTTCTATTTGTTGCACAACTAAATTAATATGTATTATTCATTCACTGGTAAAATTGTAGATGTATCCGAGGAAACTGTTTCGATAGACGTAAACGGAATCGCTTATGAGCTTTTTGTGTCGCGCCCGCTTGAGTGGCCCAAAGGAGAACAAACGACGGTTTTTGTCCATGAAGTTTATAACGAAAACGATCATTATTTGGTCGGCTTCTCAACGAAAATGGAGAAAGACGCCTTCAAATCGTTGATTCAAGTTAAAGGAATAGGTCCAAAAACAGCGATAAACGCCTTAGGCTCGACGACTCCCGATGAACTGTTTAAGGCTATTTCAGCAAGCAATACATCTTTTTTGAAAAAATTACCTGGAATAGGCCCAAAAGCGGCGGCGCAAATAATTTTGGATCTCAAAGGAAAGCTGGCTTCAGCCTCCTCTAAAACGAATGATACCAAATACGAGGATGTCAGAGCCGCTTTGAAAACGATGGGTTTTAAAGCCAAAGATATAGATG
>CAVGNL010000035.1:0-4229 GCA_963630455.1 Prevotella sp. CAG:755 | reverse complement strand
TCCTTTAACGAAAGAAGGCACATATAAATTTATTGCCAAAAAGGGGAATTATTCTTTTGAAAAGGAATTGGAATTAGTTAAGGGGAATCCTGTCAAAGCAGAAGACGGAAACGGCTACACAAAGGTTAGCGAAGAAGATGCTACGACCTATGCTTTGCAAAACGTTCCCTATGCTGGATCTCTTAATTATGGAAAGATGCCTTCTATAGGTGAGGTTAATCTCGTTGTTATTCCTCTTACCTTTTCTAACGGAGCAACCTTTGATGAAGCGGAATTGCAAGCAATAGAAAAAGGCTATTTCGGAGAAAAAGAGGACACTGGATGGGAGTCTCTGGCTTCCTATTATGAGAAATCCTCCTATGGGAAACTTCATATTTCAGGTGAGGTTTCTGATGTCTATGTTTCTAAATATACCGAGGCTGAAATCCAGTCGATGTATTCCTTAGACAATGATACGACAGGCGAAATCGTCGAAGAAGCCGTTGACTATGTTTTTGACAAATACAATTGGGATCGCTCTGATTTTGATTATGACAACGATGGTTTTTTAGATGGAATTGAAATCATCTATAAATCTACTAGAAATTATTTTATTGGTCCTGGCGCCGGCTCTTCTATTTGGTGGAATTTCACAGGTTATATCAACGATACTCAGGCAGATAAAGAAACGCCGGTTCCAAGAAGGTATTTTTGGAGCGGAATCGATCAATTGACTAACGGCTATTACGAAAAAGACATCGATACCCACACTCTTGTCCATGAAACGGGGCATATGCTTGGTTTAAACGATTATTATGATTACGATACGAATTCTTATCCTACTGGTGGAGTGGACATGATGGAACTTAATGTCGGCGATCATTGTGCTTATTCAAAATATCTTTTAGGGTGGGTGCGCCCGATGGTGGTTGATGGAACTTTGGATGATTTCGAAGTTACGCTTGGTTCTTTTTCGGAGACTGGTGATTGCCTTCTTTTAAGAAATACGACCGAAGATATTTGGAATGGCACCCCATATGATGAATATTTGATGCTTTCTTATTACACTCCAACAGGTCTAAACGAAGCTGATTCTAAAGGCTATAAAGAATGGGTTTCTGCTGGCGGATATGGAACTGGTGGCTCCTATTCCTACTCTGGTTTACAAATCTATCATGTCGATGAAAGATTATATTCAAATGTCGGATCGACATATGATTCGGTAAAAGGATCCTTCACTAATCAAGTTTCGCAATATACAGATAACGTTTTGGGCACGTTTCAAACAGATTCCCAGCACATTTTAACATCTGATTTTGCTTATCAAGCCACAAGCAATACCGATAAATATTCTCGTTACGTTTCGAAAAACATTCTTCGCCAAGGCTCATCGAACAAAGAGATAACTTTGATTCCCGCAACAGGGGATGCCTCGCTTTTTGAAACGACTTCACGTAGCAAAACTTGCACGAACATGGGCACTAATAAGGCTTTGATGGGTTTAAGCGAATTTGGCTGCTTAGATAACGGCTTTTCGATGAGCAAAATGAAATCCTGCTTCAATGAAAATGGTCTATTTAACGATGGAAGCAAGCTAGAATACAATTTCTTCGTCTCTAGCCAAACAGAAAACGAGATAACTGTGCGGTTCGTTAAAATATAAAGCACGAAAAGAACCATCATAAATTAAGTGCATGTTATAATAAACATGTTCTTATTTTTATAGGTTTTTGAAATGATTTTAGAAGAAGAGAAACGCTATACGATTGTTACAAGAAGAGAATATTTTCCTCTTCTTTTTTCCTTCAAAAATTCCAACCCTTCTTTAAATATCAAAATCATTGATAAAAAAGACTACCTTCAAATGATTTCCTTCTCTTTTAAGAAGGATCCCATTCCTTTTTTAATCGCTAAAGGAATTGATTATTCTCAAGCAAAAAAATACGTCAATATATTTGTTGTTGGCGATGTTGCTAAAAATAAAAAGATCGAAAAATTATTTAACGAAATCCCCAAAGATTATTTTTCTTTTGACGAATATGGTCTTTTAGAAATTGAACGTGGGAACCTTCTTTTTCTTGAGATGAAAAACGACTATGAATTGCATTCAATCACGAAAAGGAAAAATCTCTCCTTCCAAGATATTTCTTTCTCTGATTTAGGTATCAAAGAACAAAAAGAAAAACATTCTCCAATCATCTATTTCCAGAATAAGTTTTCGCAATATTTCTATCTTTATTCTCAACTAAGAAAAAGGATTGCTCAAAACCCTCTTGATAAAGACAGAATTCATCTTCTAATCAGTGACGAAGCCGATATTTTTTTTCTAAATTTCACTGCAAAAGCCTTCCATTTGCCAACAATGGTTATCGAAAAAAGACCTTTTATTTCTCTTCCTGAAATCAAAGATAAAGTAAAGAAAATCTTTGAAAATCAGAGTTTTGACTTCACCGAAGAAGAAATAAATAACCCTAATGTTGCCGAATTAAAAAAGATCGTCGAATTTTATGGCTTAGATAAGCTCGTTTCTTTTTCCTTTGCTTATGCAAATCTTCTTGAAATTCTATCTTCCATGTCCTTTGTCGATAAAAACATTGATAATGGAATCATCGCCTCAAATGATTTTGCCATTGACCAAAATTCAATAATATACGTCACTAATTTTAAACATGATGTTTTTTATCATATCGAAAGCGACAAAGATGTCATTTCTGATAAAGAACTTTATGAACTCGGCGTCAATCCATCATATATAAAAACGGCTATCGACCGCGATTTGAAGTTAAATTATCTGAAGTATAACAATATCGTTCTTCTTTCGCGTGTTAGGCAACATTTGAGCGAAAAGATCTTTGACTCGGAATTCATCGAGGAATTTTCTTGGAAAGATGATATTGAGTTATTTAATAACGATTCGACCGGAATATATACAAACGATTCAAAAAATCTTTATCTTACCAATCAATTAGATAAAGCCTTTTATAAGGAACGATACGATCTTATAAGAAGCTATGACCATTCGTTTAAAGGGATAGAGGCTAAAATATATCCAGACGGTAACACGTATTCTTTAACGAAACTGGAAAACTATATTCGGTGCCCATTTCAATTCTTGCTGAACTTTTTAATTCCGCCTAACGATTCTGACCCTCACTCAAGGTTAATCGGCACTCTTATTCATTCGATGTTTGAAAACATCATGCACAAAGATTACAACTTCGAAAAAGATTGGGAGGAAGCAAGCAATAACTATAGAAATTCCTTTGATGGAAGTGGATTTAAATATTCTTCTTATGATGACGTTCTCCTTGAGATAATTAAGGCCCGCCTAGAGAAAATAATCGCCGTTATTCGTCGCCATAATTCGAACATGAATCTGGTCGAAAAAGAGAAAGACGCTGAATTAAAAATTCCTTTTGAAATTAAATACAACGGAAAGAAATATTCCTTTAATGGGAAAATAGATAAAATCATCATTTCGTCTTTTAAAGAAGAGGGGAAAGAAGATGACGAAAAGATATACTACACGATTGTTGATTATAAGACCGGAAACGAGAAGTTCATTCTAACGAATACTTTCTTAGGAACCTCGGTTCAATTGCCTCTATATTATTACGCTTTAACGAAATTAGATCTTAATGACGAGGACAACAAATACTTTAAAAATCTAATCGGCAATAAGGCGATTTTCGGAGGCTTTGGCATTCAAACCGTTTACGCTTATTCTCCTAAATCGTTTTTTGGTGATAACAAAGATGCTTTCTTAAGAGATGAGTATATTGCAATGAACACTAAGCTTATTGGTCTTTCTTTAAACAGCACCGATTATTATTTTTCTTATGATTTCACGTCCATTACTGATAAAAAAGAAATCAAAAGGTTTGGTGGAGAATATCTAGCGAAGAGAAAAACGTTTGCTTCTACAGGTAGCGATGCAAAAGAGAATATAATCAACTCTAAATCGAGCGAAAGATTCAATTTGCAAGATATGCTGAATGACTCTCAAATAAGCATGGCGAAGACCATCGAGGCGATTAATAGATGCGAATTTCCGATAAAACCAGCTCCATCTCATGATTTATCGAGCGAGAATCGAGACGAAAGCGCTTGTGGCTATTGCCTTTACAAAGACGTTTGTTATCATTCTCCGAATGACTTTAAATCATACAAAGATGAAATAAACGAGCATTATCACATCAAGAAAGGGGCAAATTAATGGCATTCAACGAAGAACAAAGCAAGGCTATAAA
>CAVGNL010000034.1:0-4322 GCA_963630455.1 Prevotella sp. CAG:755 | reverse complement strand
CATTCGCCCTGAGGATGTTGTTCTTGGCAAACCAGGAAGTGGCGTCGTCGATGCGATAATTCTCTCTAGCGTCTTCAAGGGAGAGGATTATTCTTATGAATTGAAAGTTGGGAAGAATGAAATAACGTGTCGTGAACATAAAGCGAGGCTCGTTGGCTCCAAAGTGTCGATTTCCGTAGACAAAGAGAACCTTCAAATCATGGAAAAAGAACTTACGGAAAACATCTACACCGATGCTTATTTGGACAAGGAAAACAAAGTAATGATTTCCGATTCGGCTTTTGATTGCGACGTAACTCAGCTTATCAAAGGGTCTTCTCTCACGGAAGATGGCTATCTTTTTGATCCGAAGAACAAACGCAAATACGATTTGACGGATGCCGAAGTAATCGCTTCTTTTGACCTTGACTGTGTTGAAATAAGCGATAATCTTGAGGAAGGAAACATAGTCGGCGAAATCATCGAGGCCGTTTGGATCGGTGATCACTATAAATGCATCATTCGAAATGAAAACGAAGATGATTTCGTTTGCAATACGCCATACGCTTGGAATGTCGGAGATAAGGTTTCGATCAAAGTTCCGGCAAATAAGATTTCCTTGCGTTTGAAGAAGGGGTTAGATAACTATGTCCTCGAGTAAAGAAGCGCTTGAGCCAAGAAGAAAAAAGAAAAACAATTTCTTTCATCTTAAACGCAAATACCTTTGCATACCCTACGCCGTTTTCTTGGCTTTGTTTGTCATTATTCCTATTCTTTTGATTATCTGGTATGCATTTACAAATGAGGCTGGCATGCCTTCTTTCGAGGCTGCGATTTCCTTTTTTACGACGCCAAGCAAATGGAGCGTTCTTCTCGTATCGCTCTTTCTTGGAATCCAAACGACAATCATTTGTTTGATTCTCGGATATCCTGCAGCGGCGATTTTAGCCAATAAGAAATTAAACACGAATGGCGTGCTGGTGGTTTTGTTTATCATGCCTATGTGGATCAATTTCGTCATTCGCACAGGAGCAACGCGTGATTTGCTTGATTGGATTGGGATAAGTGGTGGAAAGTACCCATGGACGGCGACATTAATTGGCATGGTTTATAACTATTTGCCATTTACGATTCTTCCGCTATACACGACGATGCTCAAACTGGATCATTCGCAAATGGAGGCGGCTGCGGACTTAGGATGCTCACCAATTAAGGTTTTTTATAAGAACATCCTTCCACAATCTCTTCCAGGGATTATTTCCGCATCCGAAATGGTCTTTATGCCAGTAATGTCCTCATATGTTATTTCAGATACGTTGTCAGAAGGCAAAATCAGCTTATTCGGCAACTCGATTTATTTGAATTTCACCAACAGTCAATGGAACTCTGGATCTTTTATGGCCATCATCATGTTGGTGATCATTGCAATAACTACCTTAATTACGCGTCATTTCGATAAATCTGATGCCGCGCAAAGAAGAGGAGGCGGACTATGGTAGACACTGAAAAGAAAGCTTTTATCAAGAAAATCTTCGCTCAAATCTACATTTGGCTTTTGCTTGCTTTGATGTATGCCCCGATTCTTGTCCTCGTCGCCTTTTCCTTTACGGACACTGATGTTTTAGGACAATGGAATGGCTTCACGTTTTCGCTTTATGGAAAGCTTTTTCAAAATGCGGAAATAATGAAAGCCGTCGGCAACACTCTTATCATCGCCTTTGTTTCCAGCGCAATCGCGACAATTTTAGGCACCTTAGGCGCCATAGGCGTTTATGAATCAAAAAAACATGCCAAGCGCACGATGGAATTCGCCAATCAAATTCCTGTGGTCACACCAGAAATAGTCATCGCTCTTTCTTTGACTGTCATGTTTGTTTTCTTGCGTGAACATCTCTTTTCTAATTTTGAATTCTCTTTTTGGACCTTGCTTGTTGGGCATTTGGTTTTAAGCACTCCGTTCGTCTATTTAAACGTCAAACCGAAGCTTGAACAAATGGATCCAGCTCTTTATGAAGCGGCCCTCGATTTAGGGTGCAATCCAACTAAGGCCCTCTTTAGAACGACTCTTCCAGAAATCGCTCCAGGGGTTCTTTCTGGCTTCCTTATTGCTATAACTTTATCTCTCGACGATTTCATCGTTACGGCTTTTACGGCTGGCCCTGGCTTGCTAAATGGCGCTTCGAAAATTTCAACGATTTCTACTTATGTTCAAGGCGTTATCAAAAAACACCCTCTTCCACCAGAGCTAAGAGCTCTTTGCACGCTGATATTTTTGGCGGTGTTACTTGTCGTATTATTGCTGATTTTTGTCAATAAGCGGCAAGCTAATAGGTATGGAAAACACGCCAAAGCGAGGATGAAATTATGAAAAACATATTAGCTTTGTCACTCATTTCTTATTTATTGGCGGGAAACAATCTTGCCCCGGCCGTCTCGCATCAAAGACTTGAAGCCGCAAGAGCTTTGGCAACTAAAATGACTTTAAAGATTTTCAATGCAGAAGATTACATCGCAACAGGCGCGGATGATTCTTTAAACATTGAACAAGCTTTCAAAGACAAAGTGCTTGAAGAAGATGGGGTTGATCTTGATGTTTCCTATAGCACGTTTGACACAAATGAAATTATGCTTTCTAACGTTCAAACTGGCGCTACATATTACGATTTGATCTGCACTTCAGATTATATGGTCGAAAAAATGATGGCCAATGATCTTTTGGTGCCTTTCCTAAAAGGAGAAAAAAGAGAAGAACTCTACGAACATAACTATGATTCCTGGGCGAATGACAACTATTCTCTCTATGCTTCCCCGTATTTTCAAAAACTTTATGGTGACATAAAAGTAGAGACGAAAGGTCGGAAAGAAGCCGTTTCAGATTACATGCGCGGATATATGTGGGGAACGCTTGGCATTATGTATAATCCTGATTTCAGCGTTTATAAAGATCGCGGATTGTCCTCTGAAGACGTTAAAAAAGATATGTCAACATATTCTTCTCTTTGGAATTCTAACTATAATGGGACTTTCCAAATCAAGGATTCCATGCGTGATTCATATGCCATCGCCCTTTTAGAGGCCTACAAGGATGAATTCAGTGAGTTGAAGGAACGCTATGAAAAGTCGGAATTAACTTCGGAAGAATATAACAAAGACATCAACGTTATTTTTAACAATATATCGCACGTCGATGAGTTTAATTCCCTAATGAAGGAATTAGGAAAGAGCGAATACCAATCTTCTTCAGATATCATCGATGCCGTTGAAAGAAAATTGATCTCTTTGAAAAATAATTCTTATGGACTTGAGGTCGACTCTGGAAAGACGGATATTCAAACAGGGAAAAGAACGGGCATAAACATGGCTTGGTCTGGGGATGCCGTATACGCTATTGATTCTGCTGAAGAATATGGGACGACTCTTTACTATTCTGTCCCAACGATAGGCGCTAATATTTGGCTTGATGCTTGGGTTATTCCTTCGACTGTAAAAAACCAAGAATACGCTCAAAAATTCATCGATTTCATTTCCGATCCGGAAATCGCGGCCGCCAACATGGATTATATTGGCTATACTTCGGCCATCGCAGGCGATTCAATTCTTGCGCAAGCAAGAGAATGGTATGACGTAAGAATGCCTATCTTTTACGAGTACGATGATGAAAGCGATGAATTCGTCTATGATGAAGAAGGAGAGCTGGTTCTTCGCGAAGAATACGCTTCGTTGGATGAAGACGAATTGAATTCTCTCTTTCAGACAGGAAAAGGAATAATCGATAAAGAAGAATACGCTTCTTGGGAAGATTTTTCCGAAAAGAACGATCTTGGATGGACGGCTGTCGATTTATCTTATTTCTTTAACGGCTCTCTAGAAGAATATGATGATTCTGTTGATACGATATTCTATACAGATGAATATGAAAGCTATGAAATAAACGGGGAGACAATCACCACAGGGCGTTCTTTCTATGCCCAATATCCACCAAGCGAGATTGTTGATTCGTTAATGGTTATGGAAGATTATGGTGATAACAACGAGTATGTTCTTAAGATGTGGGAATCCGTCAAATCTGGATCCGTTCCGACACTCATTGTCGTCATTCTTATTATCGAAGTGGTTCTTTTAACTACATTGCTTGCTTATTTCTTCGTAAAAAACGGCATTTCAAAAGGTTTGAGAAAGAGACGCCGAGAAGAAAAGAAACACAATCTCGCATAAAAAAGCAACGACTGTTAAATAATATTCCTTCAAACATCACTAAGGATTTAAGGACTCACGGTTTCGTGAATTCTGTTAAATAAAAAACTCATCTCCAAATTTTAGAGCGAAGCAGCAAAATTCGAGCT
>CAVGNL010000033.1:0-2722 GCA_963630455.1 Prevotella sp. CAG:755 | reverse complement strand
CGACGATAAAAGACATCAAAGACGTTTTTCCTGGTGAAACGATAACTCTGTGTTCAAATCCTGCTTCCAAGCCATTACCTGGATATAGAAAAATAAATCCGATGGTTTTTTGCGGTCTGTATCCGGTTGATTCTCAAAAATATAATGACTTAAAAGAAGCTTTGGCAAAATTATCGCTAAATGATTCTTCACTGACTTATGAGCCTGAATCATCGGAAGCGCTCGGTTTTGGTTTCCGCGTCGGCTTTTTGGGTTTGCTTCATATGGATGTTATTCAAGAACGTCTCGAAAGAGAATACAATCTCAACTTGATTTTGACGGCGCCATCGGTGAAATATAGATTAAATCTGTCAGATGGATCCTCAAAAATGATCGATAATCCTTCTGAAATGCCAGATGCTTCCAAAATCAAATCGATCGAAGAGCCTTTTGTCGATGCCGAAATAATGACCCCGAAGGAGTATGTAGGTCCCATCATGCAATTATGCCAAGAAAGAAGGGGAATATATCAAGATTTAATTTATTTTGATGACACAAGGCAAGTCGTTAAATATTCATTGCCTTTAAGCGAGATTATTTTTAATTTCTTTGATAAATTGAAATCTTTATCAAAAGGATACGCCTCATTGGATTATCAAATCGAGGGTTATCACCCAAGCGAGCTTTCGAAAATGGACATCCTTTTAAACGGCGACAAGATAGATGCCTTATCATCTATTGTATATAGGCCTTTCGCCTACGAAAGAGGAATAAAAATCGTTTCGCGCCTCAAAGAGATAATCCCTAAGCAGCAATTCGAGGTTCCAGTTCAAGCGGCGATCGGTGGTAAAATCATCGCTCGATCAACCATAAAATCAGTACGCAAAGACGTTTTAGCTAAATGCTATGGCGGCGATATATCCCGAAAAAAGAAATTGTTGGAGAAACAAAAAGAAGGGAAGAAGCGCATGAAGCAAATAGGTTCAGTAGAAGTTCCCCAAGAAGCTTTTATGGCCGTTCTTTCGCTTGATGATGATGCGAATAATTAAGCAACAAACGAAACAAAACGATATTTTTTAGTAGTTTTCTAGTTACTTTATTTGAGCATATGCATATAATATAAGCATGAGCAAACCCACAAGCGTCGCCATTAAGTTCACCGATGAGAATTATGCGACTCCAACCCAACTTGGAAAAAGCCTAAGACTCGTTACATATGATGCTTTTTGGCGCGAAGTTCTCGCTTACAGAGAAGACAATAAATATTCTTTGCCATTTGGGAAAATAAAAGGCCAAACAACTTTTTTCATAACGTTGACCGACGCAACGCGCACCAAAATATCCAATTTTGAAAACAAGCTAAGAGATTTTTGCAAACTCGCTCGTTCTTCCTTGCTTGAAAACGGAAAAGAAGCCCGTGCAATTTTGCTTTCTCCTTTGTTAAAGGAGGCTGCAATTTTAGAAAAATCGTCAATAACCGATTTATCAATCAAAATGCTCCTTAATTCCTTATACCAAGAAAACGATTCAAATCATACCGCAATCGTGAATTATCTTTCATCGCTTGATTATTATCTAGATCAAAGTCCATCATACCCAGATGAGGATTTTTTGGCTGGTGCCTATCAAAAAATATTAGGCCAAGAAGAATTAATGGACTTTTACAGAGAAAAAGACTTTGATAGCAGGGTTAGTTATCTTGCCTATATAGCGAATCCCGATTATCCATATGCACCATGCGGAATGATCGAAGATTTGATGGGAACGTTTATCGAATGGCTGAATAATTCCGAAGATGAGGTCCCTCTTTTTGCTAGAGCATACATAGCTCTTTTCTATTTGAATTATGTTAAGCCGTTCACGCAAAGGAACTCCTTGGTGGCTTCTTTGCTAGCAAAAGAAACAATTGCCTCTAAATTTGGAATAAGCGAAGGATTTGCTATTCCTATTGAATTGCTTTTAAAAGACAGTTTCGTCAATTCGGAAGCGTGCAAAGAAGGAAAGAACCGCAGCGATTTAACCTATGGCGTATTTGAAGCGATAAATACGCTAACGCCTTATTTGGAAAATGCCATCAGACAGCTAAATGAATTGCGTATCTCAACATACAAAGATGAATTTTCTAGCCTCTCCGAAGAAGAGGAAAACATTGCTTCTAAGATATCAGAAAAAGAAAGTGTCAAACCCACGCAATTATCTTTTTTAAATGACGATGCTGAGCAAAATGATGAGCGTCCTTTTGAAAAGAAAGATGAAACAAGGGATTCGATAAACGAGCTACAAGGCAATGACGAAAGGAAATCATCAGAGCCGATACGACTTGAGAAAAACGAGGATGACAAGGAAAAAACGATTGGAAAAACCGAAATAAAAACAATTTCCAATTTATCCATAGACCAGACAAACGCAAAAAACAAAGAAGTTTCGCTTTCAAAATCAGAGATAAAAGATTATATTCGTTATTTGTTGGAAACAAATCCTAATCTGAACAAGAAACAAGCGACATTTCTAGCCAACCACAATACTCAAGGAAGATATTACACCATACAACAGTATAAAGATTTCGCTTCTTGCGTATATGAAACAGCAAGAACATCCATGGATAAGCTTGCCCAAGAAGGATATTACGAAAAACTTCAATTCAAAAACAAATTTGTTTATTCACCGACAAAGAAAGGATAATCATCTATGAACTATATTATTGCATTAGCAAGCTTGCCAGGGTGGGCTTACCCTCTAATCC